>JAJZSC010000138.1 GCA_021849995.1 Bacillota bacterium
GTTTGATAAGGCTACCCTATCAAATCATATTCTTAAGTATCAATAATTTTGGTAGGGAGGATCAATATGCGGTGGCCGTTAATAATCCCAGGAAAAAAATTAAATGCCATGGCTGTGGTAATAGTTTTGGTACTCATGGGGTCCTTGATTCTATCTGTGTTTTGGCATGGTTCCACAGCGGTTATCAGCAGGTTAAGCGGCCATCATGTAGTTGTTATAGACCCAGGACATGGCGGTTATGATCCCGGGGCAATTACAAGCCAAGGTATTTACGAAAAAAATGTAAATCTTCAGATGGCCAAAAAAATAAGAGAACTGTTAAAACCGGCAGGGATAGAGGTTAAACTCACCCGGGACGAAGATGAAGATTATGTACCTGATGGGGTTAGGGGTAAGGTCACTAAAAAACAAATCGATTTAAATCATAGAATTAATCTGGCTGCACAAGCTAAAGCTGATTTATTTGTCAGTATTCATTTGAATGCTACAGAATCTGGCCGCAACTCTGGAGCAGAAACGTTTTACCATTACAAATCTGGCGAGGGTAAAAAATTAGCAGAAGGAATTCAAGAGGAATTAATTAAGATTCCAGGAATGAATCGAAGAATAGCTAAGCCAGGAGACTTCTATATAATAAAAAATACTTCTATGCCGGCGGTAATTGTTGAACTTGGTTATATATCAAATCCCAAGGAGCAAAAAAAACTTGTTCAATCATGGTATCAAGATCAATTGGCGAAAGCAGTAGCCAAAGGGATTGCAAAATATTTCGGCATACCCTAATTAATAGAGCAGATGAAATTTTATTTTTAAATACATAACGTTGTCTGAAGAGGGGAAAATAAAGTCAGTCACCGAATCAACTATGAAGGAGTTGAAGGGAAGATGAAGCGGTTTCTGACTCTATTCCTAATTTTTAGTTTGCTTTTGACTCTAAGTTTAATGGGGTGTAATCCACCTACACCACAGCAACCGACCAGAATGACTGACAACGGACAACCAGGGCAACCTCCTGCCGCTGAAGCTGAGACCCGCCAGGATGTTCTCGGAGCCGAGAAAAGAGTTGTAATGGGATTCTTTACTGATCCAGAAGGACCGACTCCAGGATCTAAGGATTCAATGATGAAAAATATCAAAGCATTGGATGAAGTAGCATTTTTCTGGTACACTTTTGACAATAAAGGTAAAATAATTACCTCGGGTAAAAAAGATCTAAGTATCAAGGAATTTGCCCAGAAAAATGGTGCTAAAGCCTATGCCCTGGTTCATAATATGCGAGGTGGTCTATTTGACGCAAACCTTGCTCACCAAGTTCTGGCTGATCCAGGTATACGAGCTAACTTTATAAAAAATCTGGTTGATCTGGTTATGAGCGAAAAATGGGATGGAATTTCTATTGATATAGAAAAAACTCCTCCCGGAGACAGAAATAACTTCTCCGCATTTGTAGCAGAGCTGCATGCGGCCCTAAAAGCTAAGGATAAAGTCCTCAACATATCCATCCCTGCTAAGTTTATTGATTATCCGTCTGATTTATGGTCAGGTGCTTATGATTATGCAGCGATTGGAAAGGGTGCCGATCAGGTTGTTCTAATGACTTATGACGAACATGGATTGGGTACTACCCATGGCCCTATCGCTTCCCATGCTTGGGTAAATAAGGTTATCAACTACGCAATTGGAAAGATTCCCAGAGAGAAAATCGTTATGCGTTTACCAGTCTACTCTTTTGACTGGGGCTCAAATAAACCAAATATGCCTGACTATTTATCCTTTGCTCAAAGCATGGAGCGGGCTAAGAAAAATGGTGTAGAAGTACTATTTAATGATCACGACAAGGTACCGCACTATACCTATACAGCTAATGGGGTAAGGCATGAGGTCTACTTCGAAAATGCCAAGAGTTTAGAGCCTAAGATGTACTACGCTAGAGAGCATAAATTACACGGTGTTGCTATATGGCGACTCGGTATGGAAGATCCATCTATTTGGGATAGTCTTATTAAAACTTACGGCACAAATAAAAATAAAAAGTAAGTAAAGCTAAAACTAAAAAACGTATATTAATAGTAATTTAAAAAAGCGAATAGGATTTAAGAATACAGTTTGCTTATGATAATAAAAAAATAGATTAGAAGTTCAGAGTTCAGAGTGAAAAGGTCCTCTGAACTCTTTTTATTTGTGAACTTTCAATAAAATGGGTATGATATGTGAGTGAGGTGAAACATGATTAAAGAATTAATCGTCGTAGAAGGTAAAAATGATGCTCAAGTGGTCAGAAGAGCCCTAGGTGATGTTGATATTATCTGGACTGAGGGCTATGGCCTGAGTATGGAAAAAATAAACTATATCAGGGAGATGGCTAAGCGCCGAGGGGTAATTGTATTTACTGATCCTGATACAGTAGGAGAACAAATCCGTAACAAAATAGGTAAATATGTACCTAATGCAAAACATGTATATATCTCTCAAAAAGTTGCTCGAAAAAAGGGTGATATAGGGGTCGAAAACTCTTCAATAGAGGAGATCCGAAGGGCTTTTGCATCGGTTCAGATAGAGAGGGAGGATCTAGAAGTAGTTTTTGATATGGACGATTTAGTAATAACTGGATTAGCAGGAGGACCGCACTCGGCCGAGAGACGTTCAAGGTTGGGTAGAAGACTGGGAATAGGAGATACTAATGCAAAGCAGTTTTTACACCGGTTGAACAGGTTTGGGATTTCTAGGGATGACTTTTTACAAGCTGTCAAGGAGGAAGAGCATGGAAACGGCAGCTGAATACACCAGACGAATACTAAGAACAGGAGCAAAAGCACATAAATCTTTAGGGCAGAATTTTTTGATGGATGATATAGTCATTGATAGAATTGTGCAAACTGCGATCGAAAACAAGAGCATACCTATTGTCGAAGTAGGTCCTGGACTTGGAGTTTTGACCCGGGTGCTCGGGGAAAAAGCAGAAAAGGTTTGGGCGATCGAACTGGATAAGAGTAAAATCCCAGTTCTTGAGAAAGAACTGAAAGGGTTACCTGTAAAAATAGTCAATATGAACGCGTTGGAATTAAAGCTCAAGGACATCTGGGGTCAAGAAAAGGGCTATCTGATTGGAAATCTTCCTTATTACATAACAAGCCCTATTCTGATCCATTTTCTGAGTCAAACGGAATCATTGCTGGGAATGACAGTAATGGTGCAAAGGGAAGTTGCTGATAGACTTGTGGCAAAACCAGGGGGTAAGGATTATGGAGTATTATCAGTAGCCGTACAGGTGTCGGCAGAGGCAGAAAAGATATTTGAAGTTACTCCTGAGGCTTTTTGGCCGGCGCCAAAAGTTACTTCAGCCGTTGTCAGATTACGTATACGTCCATATCCAAATTTTGACGTACCAGAACCTGAGTTTTTCCGAGTGGTGAAAGCAGCTTTTAGTCAAAGGAGAAAAAACCTGGGTAATTCTTTAAGTTCTGGCTTAAGTCTTGGCAAGCAAGAAGCAATTTCATTATTGCAGAAAGTGAATATCAGCGACCAGAGAAGAGCAGAAACCTTGAGGATTAGGGAATTTTTGGACTTGACTAAAGCCTATCTGGAGCAAAAAGATATTAAATAGGTTTACTTCGAAATATCAGCTTGCCCGGGGCTATTTGTAGGGTAGACCCTCATGCCGCTCTGCAGCACCAGCATAGGATGAAAATGAGTGGATGTCTCCAGGATTTTGGTTTACACCGGTCACTCGGTAAGCTGCGCGGACCAAACTAGCGCTCAAATTACTTCGCTCCAACACGAAAGCCTCCAGTGGAGGGTTTCGCCGAAGCCGCCAGCTTAAAGAGACAGCCTAACGGCGAAGGATTGTGACTCGCCGACAACTGAGCCATGGACGGCGAATTTGGAGGGCATCCCGCAGCTTGCATCCAGCAGTTTCGTCCTTAGCTTGGTCTGCGAGCGTACGTCCGAGCGTCTGTAACGTAACTCAGCTTGCAAAGACCAAGTATACGACCCCAATAACTTCTTGCCTCAGACATATGCCTTTTTTCAGTAGTTAGATCAAAGTTTTTAACTGTTAAAGTATTTTTACATAAAGACTCTGAAGTTTTTTAGAGATTGCCTCGGGACTGTAATTTCGAATAGCGTAGTCCCGGATTATGTCTGGTGAGTATTTATCAAAGGACTCCAGCATTAGTTTAAGCCCGTTGGCAAGTGCAGATACACTGCCTGGTTCAACCAAAAACCCAACTTCTTTTGTCACAATCCAGTTTGGTCCCCCGCAGGCAGTCGCTAAAACAGGCTTCCCGCTGGCCATCGCTTCAATCAGGACAACTCCAAAGGTCTCTTTAACGGATGAGACTACGAGAAAGTCGCATGACTTAAACATCTGAGGCATCTCGTCAGGGCTCAAGCGGCCATGAAATGTACAGCTGCTCCCAATACCAAGCTCCTCAGCCAGTTTTTCATACTTATTTCTAAATGGCCCGTCCCCTACCAGATGCAGATGAATCGTTTTGTCTAAGTCTCTAAGCACCTCGGCATAGGCTTTAAGGAGATACGGAACACCCTTTACCTCGCTCTTATCCATGTGGCCGACGAATAATATGTTCACTATATTCCGGTTGTTAATTTGATTTTTTGAAAATCTATTTACATCTACGACATTTGGAACCGGCTCTATCTTTAGTTTCCAACCAAAGCTCCGAAGCTGATCTCCTAAGAATGGGCTTACCGGAAAAACCATTGCGGAATTCTCAAAGGCTGGCTTCAAAAATATCCGGTGAATCCACTTATCTACGTAATCCTTAAGATAAGACATATGCTCAGTGATTACATAGGGAATATTGGAAGTTCTAGTGTAAAAATAAGCAATTACCGAAGCAGGATACCCAACGTGTACATGAATAAGATCGGGCTTAAACTCTTTGGTGATTTCTTTTAGCTGTCTTACCGCTAGATAGTAACTTGCAAATCTAGCTAAGTACCGATTTCTAAGAGTCGCCGTATTAGAGCGATAGGTAGTAAGTCCATCCTCAAAATTTAATTGCAGCTCTCCTTCTTTAATATCCTCGTCAAAAGGGTAAAAAACCGCTGCCTCTACTCCTGTCTCTTTAAGGGCCTGAGCCTGTTCGCGTACAAATACCCCGCTCAGGAAATTATTTTGATTTGGATACCAACTCGTTAATACCAGTACTCGCAATCAGTTCACCCTTTTAAACCTAACTTAACTTCAGTTTACCCTGCTTAAACCCCAACTTAGCTAATAAAGGTTTCTTCCTTGAGAAACTCTTTTTGCCTGTTTATAAAAACTACAACTAATCCATAAAGCAGCCACATCTGAGTAAAGCTAATCACAGAGCTTGGAGCAAAGGCTGTTAAGATAAATCCTCCAAGTGCTGCAAACAAGCTTACGGCCAAATATGCGCTAAAGCCATAACTTGCCCTCTTTTTGCTTTCTAGATAGAGCTTAAGTAGGTCCCACAGCATGTTAAGATAAATGAAGATTAGGTATAGGAAGATAAAGGCTCCGAAATCCCCTAGAACCTCGAACCAGAGGCTATGAGGATTAACGATACCGAAAGTGTTTCCTTGGGATGCAAGATACAATTGAGTGTTAGCCACCCCGAAACCCTGGATATGCCCCTCCACAAATACCCCTTTAACTATGTCCACGATAATCGTGTAACGCTGGTTGGTGGAACCCTCTTCACCAAAAGAAAACAATGGTTGGTTAATATTCTTCTTTCCGAATGTAAGGTAGTTAAAAATCGGGGTATCGTTAAACTTACCATAGTATACATCCATAGCCGGAACCATGGAAAGGGTATAGAATATAACGAGTGTCAAAAGCCCAACCTTAACTGAACTCAAAGCCTTAGCCTTTTCCCTGTTAAAAGCAAAGAAAAGCATAAAGCCAACTAGTGTTAACATCATTGTCAGCCAGCCAGTTCTTGAGGTGGAACAAATCAAGCTCCAAAGAATAACCAATTGGATCACAAGAAGTGGCCATTTAAGGCCCGATTTTTTTACAAAAGCAATCAACGGAATGATAAACGACATAAGCATCACTAGATAGGTTGCATAGTTGTTTGGATTATAGAAGAAGACTGTCGGAATTGTCTGCAGATACTGCGGGCCTTTAACATACCAACCCATATCGATGAAAATGTTTCTTACCTGAAGGATCCTTATCCCTGTCATTTCAATCAGGCCGATGAAAAGAACGATCAAAGCGCTATAGAGTAAAATCTTTAAAGAGTCTTTCATCTGTTTGGGAGTCCTATTGAAGTGATAGACCGCTATCAGGAAGCAAATCATTATAGCATAGTTGATCATGTACTTGATCCCCAACTTGATGTTCTGTGCCCAAGTTAAGGATAAGACCATATAAACTATGAAGATAACCAGAAAGAGCAGGTATTTGTGCTTAAATAAGCGCTTTATTGGGTATTCCGAGCGATTCTTAAAGTAGGTCTTTAGATACCCGGTAAAGAGAATAAGAGTAAGCATGAACAGGGCTATATGCAAATAATAGATATTAAACCTTCCCATCAAAGGTAGGTTGAAGGTAAAATCCATTACTGAGAAAAGCAGTACGAACTGATAGAGAAGCTCTGTTTTGGAACCCCAGCTGAGCTTGTTTATAATAATCAGACCCAGAACCAAGGCTACCAAATTCAGAACAAGGAGCTTGGGAGCTAATAGAAAATTACCCGCGACGAACAAGGCATAGAGTACACTATATAAACGCCTGTTATCTCTGACCTTCATATCTCTAAGTGATAGGTCCAAGTTCTCTCTCCTCCTAATACGCTAGCAGCATGGGGTCTAGCTAAGTGCTTCAGCCATAACAGAGACGATCTCTTTTTGCTGTTCGTCAGTCAATTCCGGATAACATGGAATAGCAAGTGCTTCCAGGCAAGCTTGTTCAGCAACCGGGAAATCCCCTTGTTTATAACCAAGGTCACGGAAAGCTTTTTGCAGGTGCAAAGGAACCGGGTAATAGATGGCACTAGCAATTCCAACTTGGGTTAAGCGATCCATTACTTCCTGCCTTTTTTGTGTTCTAAGTACATATAGATGATAGACATGTTTGGCCAGCGGGTCTGCTCCCGGAACTGTTACAGGAAGTTCAGACAGTAAGGTATTGTAGAAGCTGGCCTTTTCCCGTCTGGCCTCATTCCACTGATCCAAGTAGCGGAGCTTAACCCTAAGGATAGCTGCCTGAATCTCATCCAAGCGGCTGTTGTAGCCAATTTCTTCGTGATAATACTTGGTTTTACAGCCATGAAACCTCAGCATTCTGATATGGGCAGCCAAGTGCTCATCATTTGTTACGACCATACCTGCATCCCCGTAGGCGCCAAGGTTTTTAGTCGGAAAAAAGCTGAAAGTCCCGGCGTGGCCAATTGAACCAGCCCGCTTGCCTTGATACTCGGCCCCAATAGCCTGAGCACAGTCCTCTATGACTTTGAGATCATGCCGGGAGGCAATCTCCATAACCCTTTCGACATCAAGCATCTGGCCAAAGATATGTACCGGGATAATTGCTTTCGTCTTGGGAGTGATCTTTGCTTCAAGCTTATCTAAATCCATATTAAGCGTAACAGGGTCTATATCGACAAACACAGGAGTCGCAGATCGGAA
>JAJZSC010000139.1:0-5995 GCA_021849995.1 Bacillota bacterium
CCTTTCCTGACGCTGTAATTTCCGTTCCTCTGGAGTGAGCTGGGCTAAGTCCCTCTCAATGGAGAACAGCTGATTGCAATAGTCAAATCCCACAGCAGCGGTAGAACCTACAACGGCTCCATTCTTTGGCATCGCGTCTTGGAACTTACGCCGTAGATGAGCCTTATTCGAGAACTGGAATAAGAGCCATTATCCAAGAGAAATGATTATCCGAGAAGAATCCCTGAATGTAGCATAAATGCCAGAGATTCTTCTCTTTTTTTTGGATAATCATATACGATTATTTTAAAAAGTCAGGGATATTGTCCTTTTTGGTATGTTCTTCTTCGCTCTCCATGTTACGAGGAAACCATTTTTCATTCCACTCTTTTAAATGTTTGTCTACAGTATTTTGAGAAATCTCCGCATAAATCTGAGTTGATTGGAGGGAGGCATGTCCTAAGAAATTTTTAATAACAACCAAAGGAACTCCAGCTTCCAACATGTGGCTTGCCGTTGAATGTCTCATAGAGTGGGGTGGATAACTGTTTTCTTGAAACAACGATGGATTTCCCTTTTTGGCAATGCTTACATATTTCTTAAATATCTCTTCGATACAGGAGACCGTCATCTGCTCATGTGTCTGACTGGAAAAAACATGTCTTTCATATTTGACGTTGAGATTTCTATGGGCTATATACTGTTTTAGTATGACTGCACATGCATTGGGAATACCAATTCTCCTGGTCTTTCCGCCTTTGCCCTTTATATTTAGTGAGGCCCCCTTCGGATGGAACTGTATGTTTCCTACTGTAAGATCGCAGATTTCCTGAGCCCTGGCCCCGCTTGCATACATCAGGCTGAGAAGGACTTTGTCCCTGAGACCTGTTTCTTTACAGCTATCTGGTAACTTGAGTAGTATTGTGACCTCTTGTATTGAAAAAACAGCCCTTTTCTTTTGAGGGCGCTGAAAAAGTCCTCTTATTGTAAAGAAGGTATAATACCTCATAATCTGAGGGAAATTATACCTTCTTTGCTGTATAATTATAGTATCAATTTCATGAGGGTGGGTACTATGATTCAGAATCAACAACAATGATTTTAAGTCCATATATGGATATATATGATTTGGTCGTTTCAAAGGATAATCTTTTACGTAAAATTAACGAATTGATTGACTTTTCTTTTGTATATAACGAACTTATGGATAAATATTGCCTTGATAACGGACGAAATGCCATTAGCCCTATTCGTATGTTCAAATACTTATTGTTAAAGTCTATTTTTGACTTGTCTGATGTGGACGTTGTTGAGCGTTCAAAATATGACATGTCTTTTAAGTATTTTCTTCATATGGCACCAGAAGAGAACGTCATTGAACCGAGTTCTTTAACCAAATTTCGAAAACTACGTCTAAAAGATGTAAACCTCTTAGATTTGCTTATAAATAAAACCGTAGAGATTGCTATCGAAAAGGGTATTATCAAAAGCAAATCCATTATTGTAGATGCCACTCATACTAAAGCTCGCTACAATCAAAAATCTCCAAAAGAAATCCTAATGGATAGGTCAAAGAAATTAAGAAAAGCTGTCTATAAAATTGACGAAAGCATGAAAACCAAATTCCCATCAAAAACAACAACGGATATATTAGAGGACGAAATCGAATATTCTAAAAAGCTCATAGACATAATCGAAAATGAAGGTAGTATTTCCGAATATCCGAAAGTAAAAGAAAATTTGAATCTTTTAAAAGAGACCGTGACTGATGATATAGAACATTTACAAATATCGGAAGATGAAGATGCGAAAATTGGTCATAAAAGTGCAGATTCCTCATTTTTTGGTTACAAAACACACATTGCCATGAGTGAAGAAAGAATTATTACCGCAACAACCATTACAACAGGAGAAAAGAATGATGGAAAGCAATTAGAAACGTTGATTGAAAAAAGTGTCATAGCTGGGATGGAGGTTAAATCTGTAATTGGTGATGCAGCCTATTCCGAAAAAGGAAATATTGAATACACCAATAAGAAGGAAATAAAATTAGTCGCAAAATTAAACCCCTCTGTTACACAAGGTTTTCGCAAGAAGGAAGATGAATTTGAATTCAACAAAGACGCTGGTATGTATGTTTGTAGGGCAGGACATATGGCAATAAGGAAAGCACGCCAAGGTAAAAGAGGGGTCGCCGAAAATCAAACAGACACCTATTATTTTGACATAGAAAAATGTAAGCACTGTCCGGTAAAAGAAGGGTGTTATAAAGAGGGTGCTAAAAGCAAAAGTTATTCAGTAAGTATTAAATCAAATGAACATACAGAACAGGCAAAATTTCAAGAAAGTGATTATTTTAAAGAAAAATCTAAGGAGAGATATAAAATAGAAGCTAAAAATAGCGAATTAAAGCACCGACACGGGTATGATGTTGCATCATCCTCGGGTCTAATTGGCATGGAGTTGCAAGGTGCAATGGCGATATTTACAGTGAATTTGAAAAGAATAATGAAACTAATTAGTTAAAAACGAGGTAATATAGCAAACCGATTAATAAAAAAGACGACTCTAATTCAGCAAATGAATTTGAGTCGTCCTTTTTGATACGATATAACCTAATTTCTTTGAAAAAGGGTAAGTTTTTCAGCGCCCTCCGCGATTGGTTATCCCTTTTTAAAGTAAAATCAATAAGTAGCAAAGCAAATATTTTCTTGTGGAATACACATTGCGCCCCATTGATCATTACGGTAATCATACCAGTGACCGTTTGCAAAAATGACTCCGTCAGCTCTCTGCCAGAAGTTATGAATAAAAAAGAGCAATGGCAATTTTTCTTGTAATTTACTCGGTGACTCGCCTAGTAACAATAGAGTCCATTTACCTTCACCTGCGTAAAGAATATCCAAGTCAGACATTGTACACGTAGCGTATCCAGAGCAACAATTAACTAAGGAAAACGGAACTGAAGCATTCCAATGGTTGTATCCGTCCTCCTCAAGTTCAGGAATCTCACGAGTGCGTCCTTCTCGTTGTTCGGTTACGTAATATGTTAGTTGAAATTTGTTAAGGCTGTGCAAATATCTATGCTGATTAATCTTTTTTTGAGGCGGGGGTTCCGGTCGCTCTGTTTCAGGTCCGTGACAAGGTAGAAAAGAAATATACCTGGGAAATTGTGATGGGTAGTATTGCATCTAATTCATCCCCCTATTGTTTATTAATCATGATATGTTCACCCCATTAAATTGAGCATGGACCGGACTACGATTTACGAATCCCATGTATTTATGGGCCGTTTGAATCTCTGGAAAGCAATGCTCGCAATACATCCGTTTCAGCTGCGGGTTACCATCATTCCTGAGTGGCCGGTGAAAAAACTCGAGAGTGACATGCCTTTTTAAAGGAGTTGAATGTTTTGGAAAAAGTAAGACGCTTCTTTTCAATGGATGATGTATATAGAGATGCTGTTATAATGTTCCCCGCGCATGCGGGGGTGATCCGTATTTTAAAGTAACCTTGGACGAGCTTTTTTTATGTTCCCCGCGCATGGCGAGGGTGACTCGCCCCGCCTCATTCCTAAAATAAAGGTAGAGGAATATCGGGTCTAATGCAAAAAGCCTAGGCATTTACCTAGGCAAAAACCATTAAGCTGCTGAAGGGGTTTCAGCCCATCGCAATAATGCAAACAAATACCCTAAAAACCCGAAGTATGCTAATAGCCCAAATATCCCACCAAGGCATTTCGTTTCACTTCCTAATTTAGAATCCCATAAGATTTAGAAGGTTTTTGATATATACTATTCAGCATGTCCAATTGAATGTTCCTGATCAACGATTTGAGAAGGTAATAAGGGTAGACTAATTGCAAAAAATAAGTTAGCAATTCATGGCGAATGTAGAACTACTTATGAAACGATAATTCTCAAGCACAACATCATAATCCACTCGCCCGCTCATTCCCAGATCAGCGAAGGCTGTCCCAGCTTGGTAAAGAGGAACTGAGGAAGTTAAGGGATGTGCTGGGTGGGTTGAGTCTGTAATAGTGAGCTAAAGATGTGACGGCTATTATACCGGTATATTTATAAAAAAAGTTGACAGTCATAGGATAAATAAACATGAGTTAAATATGCAATTACTTTAGCTGAAAAGGCTTTTAAGACCGGGGGTTTAAAGATCGAAGATACACCTTTGCCTCCCTCTTAAGTAGATTCCTTGCAGTTTTAAGTATTGGTAAATATGAAAAGTAAAGTAATAGCAATAAGATTTGTGCAAAGAGAGTAAGGTGTAGAATTTATTTTGCTCATTTCAAGTGTGATATTAATGCTGACTTTGTTCGTTTTTGCTCTTGGAAAAAGCCCAATGTTTAGAGTAGATCGAGCCGGAATAGCAATTATTGGTGCTGCTCTGACTGTTGGCACGGGAGTCATCAGTTTAGATCAGGCGGCTCAGTCTGTAGATTACCGGACAATAATTCTGTTATTTTCTATGATGATAATGACATCCTACTTAAACCTGTCCGGGTTCTTTCAAGTAGCCGGAAACCAGTTCCTAAGGCGTTTGTGTAGTAAAAAGCAATTGCTGTTCATGGTGATTGTTACTACGGGCATTTTGTCTGCCTTTTTTATTAATGATATTATCTGTTTAATTTTCACTCCGATCGTAATCGTGACCTCTAGGCAAGCAAAATTGAATCCTATACCTTTCTTGCTCGGCGTAGCTACCGCATCGAATGTGGGTAGCGCTGCCACCATGATTGGTAATCCACAGAATATCCTGATTAGTAGCCTTTCGCGAATCAATTTTGGTTGGTATATGGCGCTGGCTACACCTCTTGCACTCGTAGGACTTGGGCTTATTTACATGATGCTTAGCTGGATGTACCGAGCGGAATTGAAAGGCTCACTTCCAGAGTTTCAACCGTTGACAGGGGCAGTACATGGGTATCTGGTCAAGAAGGGTTTAGTTGTAGTATTTCTAGTTTTAGCGGGATTTCTGATGGGATTTGATCCAGCAATTGTTGCCAGCCTGGGGGCGGCTTATTTACTGATAACTCGGCGGATTAAACCGAATAAAATCTATGTTGGAATAGACTTCAATCTCTTAGTTATTTTTATCGGCTTATTTGTAATTATCGGAGGAGTAGAGCGTAGTGGCCTGCTCACGCTACTGATTCATATGCCATGGATGAATAATATTCAAAGCCTACCTGTATTTTCGGTTTTAACCGTGGCACTTTCCAATATAGTTAGTAACGTACCTGCCGTAATGTTGCTGAAATTTTTGATTCCGCCCGAAACGGGGCAAATTTGGTGGGCTTCGCTAGCGATCTTCAGCACGTTCGCAGGCAATCTTACACTGACTGGTTCTATTGCAAATTTGATTGTGGTTGAGCTTGCCAAAAAGGAAAATGTGGAGATCAGTTTTTTGACATTTCTTAAAATTGGGTTTCCTTTGACCGTTATATCCGGGAATTTACGGAACTTTTGAAAAATGAAACGATTAAGATGTCCTATGAGGATATGACCTCAAGCAGAGATTCTTATATGCGGATATCCGTATTGGAAAACAATAAGCGTAATGAACAAAACATCCTGGTTCAAAGCAGTTTTACCTCACTGCTTAATTGGCTTAAGGATCAGGGCTACTATGATCAATTTGCCCTGCATTTGGAGGACATCGAATCCGTTGAACTGCAAAAAGCTGAGGACAGAGCATACTCCGACAATGCAGCAACTCGCAGCCCGGTAACCATCAATGAGCGGGAAATGATTGAGGAATTATTAAATATAGATCCCAGTACAAACTACATCAGCAATGATGTCAGCGCACGCTTTAACGTACGGAATCATGTCTGGATAAAACGGATCAGTCTTGAGGCAGGGGTTTCGGCAAAATTAAAGGGATATTTCGCAGAGTTGGAGGAAGAGAATTAATCAGCGCTGCCACCGCCACGCCGGTTGGACTTTGAAAGGCGCCTTTCAAAGTCCAACCGGCGTGGCATTATTTATTGGGGTTGTGA
>JAJZSC010000139.1:6005-7595 GCA_021849995.1 Bacillota bacterium
CTCATCAAGAAGGCGGTCACGGCCTACTTGCAGCATAGAGTCGTTAATGTCTGCAAGAATCACCTTTCCTGAGCTTCCTACTTTTTTAGAGATTAAACGTGTGAGATCGCCACTACCGCCCGCTAAGTCCAAAACAGTTTGACCCTCGCGAATCAGGGAGAGTGCGATGGCATAACGCTTCCAAAAATGATGAATGCCAAACGACATTTCAGACTTCAAAATGGATATATATTCCTCTTTCGGCTTCTCAGCAGTGTTCAGATCTCGCCCGATAATACAGAGCATATCCCCTTTAGCCGCGCATTCGGTAAGCTTTAAATCTCCGGGGAGATACTGTAGATCCACATATCCCTTTGGTCCGGGCAGAATGCCTTTGGCGCGCAGGATCGTCCCCTGAGCCTGGCGTTCCATTCTGGAGATGCGTGTCCTCAAATCCTCCCTGCTAAATATCCCCTTTGTTTGCATGGTGACGGTGTCAAAGATATCTTCAGCTGAATTATGTCCGCAACTGCAATGGTCGTGGTTCTGTGCGCCATGATGGCGGCATCCGCACGTATGAGAGTGAGAGCAGTGCTCTTGGCGTTTCTGCTGAAAACAGAAAAATTTATTTTAATATCCCAAACTTGACCGCGCAGTCCAATTTGGGATAGGGATGGGCAGTGGTTTAGTTGAAGTTCAATGCTATTTGTAAAAGAAGGGTTTAGGTAGCTGAAAACACTTGTATATGAAATTATTAGTGATAAAGGAGAATAATCATTATGAGTTATATGGGACCTAGCGTTGGGTTAGGCATATTTAGCTTTCTTGGCTTAGTGATCTATCTTGGTTTTTTGGCTCTAGTTGTATATTTAATAATTAGTACTATTCAATTTTTCAAACGGAAAATCGAGAATGACAAGGAACTACTAGTAAAACTTGATACTCTTATCCAGATACAATCTCAAAAGAAAGACATCCAGTCTTAGCAAGGTAAGGGTTTCACTATTTGCACGGGGTCATAATTGAAACCCTTACTTATATTTCTAGATGGCATTCATGCAATTCAAGTTGCCCGCCATCCTTGGCGGAGTTTGGGATGCGTTATATTTAGTTTATTGTCAATCGAAATGACAAAGGGAGTGATTATTTGAGTAGAATTTACGTTTACTGCGTCTGATTATGAATTACCGGAAATTGATTTGTCCGGTATTATCAAGGGGACGGTTAAGGAATTAAGGGTAATGAATCTTAATTCTCGTCCGGAATTGTCCTTTAATCTTGATAAACTTCGCGATGATGTTAAAGCAATCTTTATTCCTGATGGTATTGATACTGGTGGATTAAAAATATCAAGATGTACCAATCCGCCATATGGAATAGAAGAATATATTAAAAAGATACATTAATTGGCTTGGTGGGAGCTTTGATATTAACTGGACAAACTAACTTCAAGGGTATTTAAATACTAACATCCAAGAGGATAAGCCTATTGAGCTTTGGTCAATTTGGTTCGGGTGGAATGAATTTGAGGAAATGTTATATAAAAAAATAGAGTTATCCAAAATAAATAGCTGTAATTTTGAGTTATTAGATCAGAGGGATTGTTGCTTT
>JAJZSC010000140.1 GCA_021849995.1 Bacillota bacterium
TGTTATTCAGCATCAGCCACTCGGCTTCTTTGATTACAATAAGCTTCAGCAGAATGCTTTCAGTGTGGTTTCCGATAGTGGTACAATTCCGGAGGAGGGTTCTTACTTTAAGTTCCCGGCCGTGTCTATCCGCACATCGACAGAACGTCCGGAAGCAATGGACAAGGGTATTTATGTAATTGGATCGATTACTTCTGATTATGTGCTACAGGCTGTTGATCTTGCTGTGGAGATGCACAAGAACGGCGATGACGGGCTTACAGTTCCGGCATACAGTGACGAGAACGTAAGCACAAAGGTAGTTAAGATTATTCAGAGTTACGTGGGTATCATTAATAAGATGGTCTGGAGAAAGAATTAACTAATTTATACCGGCGGATGGGAGGATATACGGTGAAGCTATTTTGTATAATAGGTTTTTGCAATATGTATGTTCTTCCTTATGCAAAGACTTACATAAAGGCAATACAGGATAGCGGCGCAGAGTGCACATTGCTTTTCTGGGACAGAGATGAAGTTGATGGTGGTAACGACAACTTCCCCGGCTGCCGAAAGCTTTGTTACCAGCGGAAAAAGACACCCGAGAGCTCTGCAAAAGATAAGGTTCTGGGATATTTAGGAGCAAGCAAGTACTTCCGCAAAGTCATTAAAGAAGAAAACTTTGATGGATTGATTTTTCTCCAGACACACGCTGCCATAGCTTGCCAGAGTGTCTTGAATAAGCAATATCAAGGCAGATACATCGTAGATATCAGAGATTGGACACTTGAAAACTACGGGATATATAGGAATCTGGAAAAGAAAGCGATTGATTCATCTTTTGCTACGGTTATATCATCTCCGGCATACAGTAAGTTCCTGCCGGAGCATGATTATGTGGTAGCGCATAACTATACTCCGTTCCCGGAAGACCAGGTAAAGGCCATAAGAGAGCAGTTACTGCGTGACAAGCCTGAACCGATAGGTATTTCATTTGTTGGAACAATACGTTTTATCGATATGGACAAAAAAATACTAAAGCTGTTCGCTAATGACGAGCGCTTTAGCATTAATTACTTTGGCACTGGCTCAGATATATTAGAGACCTTCTGCAAAGAACAAGGCATCAATAACACGCAGTTTTACGGAAGCTTTTCTCCGGATATGACAACGTCATTCTATGAGAAAACAGACATAATTAACAATCTATACGGAAACCACAATAAGTTTCTGGATTATGCGCTTTCAAACAAGCTCTACCATGCGGGACAGTTCCACATGCCAATATTGGTATGCCCGGATACATACATGGAAGAAATTTCTAAGGAATATGGCATGGGCTTTGTGTTTGACGTAGATGATGCAAAGAATCCGGATAAACTGTATGAATGGTACTCAGGCCTGGATCGAGATAAACTGGCAGAGGGTTGTGACAGGTTTATTGAGAAGGTTAAACAGGATAATGAGAAGTTTTATGCGCTGATAAAGGATTTTGTCGGATCATAAGTGGAAAGAGGGATATTTGATGAAGATTTTAGAAATAACATCAGAATTAGATGGCGGCGGTGTTGACCGTTTGCTTTATGATTATTGTAGTCGAATGATCCCGGATATTCAGTTCGATTTTGTTGTCACTTCCAAAACGGAGGGAATGCTAGAACAGCCTCTTAAAGAATTGGGGTGTAATGTATTTCACATTTATCAAATAAGGGAGAATAGAACATTATATAAAGGGCAATTGCAAGAAATATTGAAAAACGGCAATTATGACGTTGTTCATGATCACGGTGGATATAAAGCGATTTTTTCGATGTATTATGCTAAGAAATTCGGCGTTAAAGGGCGTATTGCACATTCTCATATTGCTTTTATTCCGGAAAAAACAAGCAGAAAGCTTGAAAGAAAAATTCTTACACCGATAACGGCCTCTTTGGCAACAAACCTCTATGCCTGTGGTATTGATGCTGCAAAGTGGATGTGGGGAGAAAAAAAATACGATAGCGGAAAAGTACATATAATGGTAAATGCAATCGATTATCCTAAGTTTCAGTTTTCAGAAGAAAAACGGGCAGATATTAGAGAAAGATTAGGATTACAGGGAAAATTAGTAGTAGGTAATGTCGCGAGATTCTCTTATCAAAAGAACCATGAGTTCATCGTGAGTGTTTTTGATGAGCTGGTAGAACTAGATGATAATTCCATATTGCTTTTAATAGGCCGCGGTGAGCTGTACGATGACGTGGTTAAACAAGTTGAGAATTTAGGCTTAAGCGATAAAGTGGTTTTTTTGGGCATTAGAGATGATGTTCATGAAATACTTAATGCAATGGATGTGTTTTTATTACCATCACGTTATGAGGGGTTGCCAGTAACATTGGTTGAGGTTCAAGCAAATGGCTTACCCGTTCTGGTTTCTACTGCTGTCACCAACGAGTCCAAAATTGCGGATAATTATTTCCAGATGTCGTTAGAAGAGTCTCCACGAGCATGGGCAAAGACGATAATAAAATTAAGTAATCAAAAAAATACTGCTGATGATAACGTGAAATCCAAAAGTGATATTAATGTGCTGGCAATTGAGCAAGAGTATTTATACATGAACATGGCAGGGAGGAGTTAAAAGCAATGTTAAGCCCCAGAGCATCAAAAAAAATAATAGCAAGCACTGCTATATATATGCTAATATATATGGCGTTTGTTTTGATGCTTGCTATCTGGTGCGAGTCGAATTGGAACGCTTCATTCGCAGGAGGCTATGCAAAAGCTGTTTTTCCATGGATTATAGCGTCTCTAATTATTAATGTTTGTGGTTTCGTTTTTGTAAAAAAAGTGGGATACGTAGATATGGGTCTTCTATATGTGCTTTGCTCATATCTGTTCATGTTCGGTCATGTATATATTGATGTTTTAAATTTAAAGACAACATTAACATGGAATCCGGCTATTTACTTTTCAGATTCTGTTAAGTTTCATGCATCAATATATGTAGTGCTTTGTTTGTCAGTCATTTCATGGGCCTGCTTGTTAGTAAAATATCCTAAGGAATCATATTTGCAGCTTGATGAAGAACAGAATGCTAAACAAAGAAAAGTAATGCTAAAAACAGGATGGCTCTTTTTAGCAATAGGTTTTGTGGCTAATGCAATTAACTCGGGAAAAATTATAATGGCGACCCTTGCAACAGGAAGCTATGCAAGCT
The DNA here is from genome assembly GCA_021849995.1 of Bacillota bacterium. GTDB lineage: Bacteria > Bacillota > Desulfitobacteriia > Desulfitobacteriales > Desulfitobacteriaceae > JAJZSC01. The sequence goes on from JAJZSC010000140.1 coordinate 3,179, forward strand.
ACACGACAGCAAATACAGAGGGAATCATAGATGATTTAGCGTATTTACTTGTACCAGGAATTCTAAATGTTTTTTGCAGCAAAACACTATCAAAAAGAAAAAATGGCGTATTATTAATAGCTGCAATAGCATATTTTATTATTACTATGGTGTTCAGCGGTAGTAGAAAGACGCAGATTTTTGCTATTGCTACAATTCTATTGTGTTATTTATGGACACAAAAAAGGGAAAAAATAACGGCTAAAAAACTCATTGTACTAATAATTTGCGGCATACTGTTTTTAAATCTAATTTACGTTATTCGCGAAAACAGATTTGATTTAGTAACAATTGTCCCAAAATATTTTGAAAGCCTTGGAAGTTTTAAATTTATTGGAGCCATCGTGGGAGAGACATTCGCAGAGGCAGGATTGTCTTTTTATTCAGTTGTAGCAATTATTGACAATGTTCCATCGCACTTTTCATATGAACTTGGGATGACGTTAATCAGAACGATACCTTCGATTTTACCGATAGGTTGGGCTGTTGGAGATTTCTTTAACAAAGCAGCATCTTCATATGTTATTAACAGATATACTGGTTTGCCAGTTGGTACCAGTATTTTAGGTGACTTTTATTGGAACTGGGGTTTCATTGTAGGAATAATTGCAAGTTTCATTTTTGGAACAATCATTTCCAAAACAACAAATAGGACGCTAAGTGTAGTCAGCAAGGAGCCTGTGTACTTTTCGGTTTTATATATTTTGCTAATTGGAATAAGAGCGGGTATTTTTGAATTATTCAGACCGTTAATAATGGTTACGCTTGTTCCATATATCATCAAATTGCTGCTATTTGGAAGAAATTGTAGATAGCAAAAAGAAGGAATGAAAATGAATTATATATTGCATGGAGCTACTAATTGGGGATCTTCAAATTTTGGAGATTTTATATATGGGAATGAGATATATAGCTATTTAAAGAATAGTGATGAAAACAACATGGTCTCTTTTCATCAACCATCTGACTATTTTAAAAAATATATTAGCGGATACAATGATTCGAAGAGAACTAGTATAAAGGATGCCGATTGTTTGGTTTATATACCTGGTGGCTATTTCGGAGAGGGACATGGTGCAAGACTTTTTGACGTCCTTATTCAAAGTTGGCGTTTTATGCCTTTTGGGTTGCTAGGAGTATTGAAAAAAAAGAAAATTTTGATTCTTGGAGTTGGAGCCGGTCCAATAAAGCATATTGTCATGCTCTGGCCAATCAAGAGAATATGCTCTAAAAGTCAACTTGTAACGGTGAGAGATGAAGCATCGAAAGTGGCATTAGAACGACTGGGAATTGAAAAAATACGCGATTATGGAGACATGATTTTGGCGTACGACCTAGAAAACAAGGCGATGGAAACAACGCAGACTAGGACGATACGTGAGAACGCTTCCGGTAAGAAAATTCTGCTTGTTCATTATAATCATTCGGCAGAAGCACTGGAGATATTTGCAAAAGCGCTCAATGCATTTTTAAAATCGAACAATGATTACTATGTTGTAGTCGCGGCGGATTCCGTATTGCCTTATGAGCAAGAGTACTACGAAAGGTTTAAATCTTCCGTTGTTATAGAGACACATCATTATTTGTATGAAGATCCGTATGAGATGTTGCAACTACTGAAGATGTCAGATGCAGTCTTAACTTGCAAATTGCACGTTGGCGTTGTTGCATTAATGTTTTGCAAGTCAGTTATATGTGCTGCAGAGCATCCTGAGAAAACCAAACGTTTCTACGCGCAGATTGGGCAGTCGGAGAGATGTGTTTCGCTATATGATACGACATCAGAACAGGTTGCTGAGTTGTTAGAACAGTACAGCAGTATACCTGGGCGTATACCGGAAACAGTATCACTTAATGCCAAGCAGCATTGGAAGGCCTTGAAAGAAGCAATCAATTTATGAAGAATAAGAAGTTATTAGCAAATACATTTTATTTATATGTACTGACAGCGGTAAAAATGCTGTTCCCACTGATTACGCTTCCGTACCTTACAAGAGTGTTAACAGTAGAGTCATATGGAGTTGTTGCCTATGTGAAGGCATATATCTCATATGTTCAGCTTCTGCTTGATTTTGGCTTTTTGCTTTCTGCAACAAAGGATATTGCGCTACAAAAAGAGAACAAGAATTCGGTTGGACACCTTACTGGTAACACAATCGTAGAAAAAATTTTGCTTGCCATCCTGGCAGGAATAGTTACTCTTGCCGCATCAAATATTATTCCTTTGTTAAAGCAGAATCAGCCTTTTGTATGGCTGTATTTTATTTCATGCGCGTTGACAATATTGATTCCGGATTTCTTGTATAGAGGGATTGAGCGAATGGAGTACGCAGCAATTCCGTTTGCGTGTTCTAAAATAGCAGTTATATTTCTAACATTTGTTTTGATTAAAGGTGACGGAGATATTTTATTAATTCCTTGCCTCGAAATTGTTGGAAATTTGTTAGCAGGTTGTATATCACTACTGTTTTTAAAGAAGTTGGGCATTAAGATCCGAATTGATGGTGTTAAAGTATGGATTAGGGATATAAAAGAATCAGCAATCTATTTTTTCTCAAATTTTGCCACAACATTTTTTGGAGCATTGACTATTCTTGTTGTCGGCATATATATGAATAAGACCGATATAGCATATTGGAGCATTTGTATGCAAATTGTATCTGCGGCAAAGGCTTTGTATACTCCGGTTGCGAATAGCCTCTATCCTCACATGTTAGTAAAAAAGGATTTAAACTTGGTTCGAAAGATTGCTGTTTTGTTTTGCTTTCCGCTGATAATTGGAGTTGTTGCAGTACTGTTCTTTGGAGAGCAAATAATGACGATTATTGGAGGAACGGAGTATTATTATGCGGGATATATCTTGAAATTTTTGCTACCTGTGCTTGTAGTAAGCTTTTTTTCGATGTTATACGGATGGCCAGTCTTGGGAGCCATCGGCAAAGTCAAAGAAACGACTCTCTCAACAATTATTGCTGCAGTAATACAAATTGTGGGAATAGGAATCTTATTATGGATTAATGATTTAAACTTGATTTCACTGGCATTTTGCTGTGGAATATCGGAGATTGCCCTTTTAATAATAAGACTTGTAATTTTCAATAAAAATAAGAGCATGTTTGGTAATAATGAAGCTTGATGAATATCTAGAGGTGGATTTGCTATGAAGAAGATAAGAAGGGTTCAGAAGGGTTCCGGTGCCTGACACCAACTTATCCCAACTTATCAACCATCATGACTGGCGGCACGATGGGGAATGAAAATGGAGTAACACACTAAATAAACAGGCTCTCTTGTTGAATAGACAGGGGCCTGTTTTTAAATTCCTTTTTTTGACAATCATAGAAATAGGACAAGGACAGAGGATGTAAATAAAATTGGTGGTGTCAAACCCCGTTAAAACCCGGTGCCTTATCAACTTATTGTTTAGCTTGTGGTACGCCAAGAAAGTTCGGATATTTGTCTGACAAGGTGAAAGTCCTTGTAGGGTAAGGTTTAGCTAACCACCCTTATCAAGTGTTGCGCCGAAACGGGAGACCGCTAGGTGAAGTGTACACAGAGCACCATGTAGGCCACAGGGAGCCGTATCTCCTGAAGCATATTCAGCCCCGTTATAAACAGTCTGGAAACAGACAGAGAACAGATGACGACATGGTCACAATCATGGAAGTCCAAGCAATGAAACCGTCTAACGGCAAGGTTTCGGAGGGTCTGTCGGGGTCTAAGAACGTGGCATGTATGGAAAGATGAACCGGGAACTTGGGAGGTACCCTGAAGCTCCTGTTGTAAAGACAGGTAGGCCGGACAATTGGAAAAGAGGAAGGCCAATGGTATTTCAGGGATTCGGATTCATTCATAGTACTCCGAGGACGGGAAAGCCGGCCACATGGGGAAGGGATGGACAAAAGTATGCAGCCTGTAAAGGAAACCAGCACCGGACATGTCGGATCGGGGAAATGTTGGCAAACCTCCCTGCGGGGAATAGCAAAGAAGGCAACAGAAAACAAAACACACCAGTTTGGAAACTTATATCAACTGCTCAACAAAGAATCACTGCGCGAGGCGTTCTACGACCTTAAGAAGAAAGCTGCAGCAGGAGTTGACAAAATAACAGCTGAGGAATACGCCAAAGAATTGGAAAGTAACCTTGGTGAACTAGAAGAGCAGTTGAAGAGTAAACAATACCGGGCGAAGTTAGTGCGCAGAGTGTACATCGACAAAGGCAACGGGAAGAAAAGACCGCTAGGGATACCAGCGGTTTCGGACAAGATCACCCAACGCGTAGCGGCGAGGATGCTAGAGGCTATATATGAGACTGAATTCAGTGCCCACAGCTATGGATATCGTCCTCATACGGGAGCCTACCCACCT
>JAJZSC010000141.1 GCA_021849995.1 Bacillota bacterium
AACGTATAAGGTTGATCCGAGTGCCATTCTTCCGGCACTTATGCCACCCAATAAGCTCAATACAGGTTTTATCATAGCCATTGTCTTAGCCATCGTCATCTATGTTTTTCTTTTCTATACCCCATGGGGATATAATCTGCGTGTGACGGGCCTCAACCCCGGTGCCGGACGCTATGCCGGTATTAAAAGCACACGCATTGTCTTAAGAGCTATGCTTATGAGTGGGGCGATTGCCGGCCTGATGGGCGCCGAGCGTTCCTTGGGGATTTATGGACGGTTTATCAATTCCTTTTCACCGGGCTATGGATTTACGGCCATTGCGGTTTCACTGCTTGGTCAGAATCACCCTTTAGGTATCATTCCGGCGGCCATACTCTTTGGCGCTTTTGAGAATGGAGCTTCCTTCATGTCGTTACAGGTCAATGTCCCTCGTGAACTGGGCTTAATATTAGAGGCCTTAATCATCGTCTTCATTGCGGCTGAACATTTCTTCCGTGACGGTTTACGCTCTATGCTAAAGGGGGACAAATCATGATTAGCTTTCTTACTATAAGCATCATCCAAGCTACTGTGGCAATTGCAACCCCTTTATATATTGGAGCACTGGGGGGATTGTTCAATGAACGCGTTGGAGTCGTCAATGTCGGATTGGATGGGATTATGCTGTCTGGAGCCTTTGCAGCTGCCATTACTTCCTATTACACACAATCAGCCTGGATGGGTGTTTTAGCTGCGCTAACAGTTGGCGCTGTGCTTGGGCTTTTACATGCGGCCATCTGTATCGAATTTAAGGCGGACCATGTAGTTAGCGGAGTAGCCATCAATATTTTAGCCTCTAGTTTAACCGTCTTCCTGTTGCAATTGCTCTTTAACAATAAAGGACAATCTCCATCCGCACCCAAAATAGGGCAAATATCCAATCTCGATTCAATCCCTATTCTTGGACCGATACTTAATAATATGAGCTATCTCACGATCATTGGCTTGGTACTCATCCTGCTCAGTCACTTCTTTCTTTACCGCACAAAGATGGGACTTCGTTTACGGTCCGTGGGTGAAAATCCATATGCAGCCCAATCCTTAGGTATACCAGTCCGGAGATATATGTACCTGAGCGTGATTGTAGGGTGTGCCCTGGTCGGTCTGGCCGGAGCTTTTCTCTCCATCGGAATGTTAAATGTATTTACGAAAAACATGACAGCCGGGCGAGGGTATATTGCTTTAGCAGCCATGATCTGTGGGCGCTGGACCCCTCTGGGTTCACTCGGTGCCTCAATATTCTTCGGTTATGTCCTTGCCTGGCAGATGAATGCACAGGGGCTGGCGATTCCAGCCCAAATCTTAGAAATCATTCCATATTTGACAACCATAATAGTTTTGGCCTTTGTCGCTAAGCGGGCCCGGGGACCTGCCCACGTCGGAAAAATATTTGCTCCCAGTGAGCACTAAAATGGAGGAACTAATCATGACAATACTAAACAAAGCAGACCAAACTCAAGGGAAAATACAATACCACGTTCGGGTTAAACCCGGAGATGTGGCAAAATATGTGCTCCTTCCCGGGGATCCGGCTCGTGCAGATCGAGTAGCCAAATACCTGGATGATCCCGTTCTCATTGCCAATAATCGAGAATACCGGACCTTTACAGGTACCTATAAAGGGGTTGGAGTAAGTGTTACTTCAACTGGAATCGGTTGTCCATCCGCTTCAATCGCGGTGGAAGAGTTGGCTAATGTAGGTGCCGAGGTTTTTATTCGCATTGGAAGTTCTGCAGCTTTACAACCTGAGATTCGGATCGGAGATCTCCTTGTTTCCTCAGGCTCTATGAAAAATGAAGGAACCTCGCGTTATTATGTGCCGGATTGCTTCCCGGCTGTTCCAGATCTTGATCTAACCCATACGATCATACAAACCGCTCGAAGTATGAAAAGTGAGCTTGATTTTGGACTTCATGTCGGGATTTGTGCCTCTGATGATGCCTTCTATGGTGAGACTCAGGAATGGATTGAAAAACTGGCTAAATTAGGTGTTATGAACGTTGAAATGGAAAGTTCCGCAATTTACACTGTGGCTCATGTTCGCAAACTGAAAGCAGCCTGCATCTGTGCTGTTTCTGGTAATCTCATAACGGGAGAAGTCGTTTATGAAAAAGAAAATACCCGTCTCGTGGAAGGCTGGGACAAAGAAATCAAAGTGGTTTTAGAAAGCATTTATCGTTTTGAAACTAACCAGGATAAATAATTCAACCCTCTTATGAAGAGAATACTTATTTGATGTAATTAATCGAGCAAAGGAGGGCGTGATTTCGTTGGCAATTCTTATCAAAAATATTCACACCCTTGTTACCTGTAATGATCAAGATCAAATTCTCAAAAATGTGGATCTCCTCATCGATGGACATCAGATTCGAGCTGTAGGTAAACAATTAACCTATGACGGACCGCATGAAGTGATCGACGGCAGCTCGAAGCTAGCAATTCCCGGACTGGTCAACACTCATCATCACTTATATCAAACACTCTTTCGCGGTTTATCCGAAGTTCAAGGGATGCCACTTTTTTCTTGGCTCATAAATCTCTATGAGTTTTGGAAGCACCTAACACCTGATGCGGTCTACTATGGTTCACAAGTTGGTTTTGCGGAACTCTTACGGACCGGGTGTACCTTGACCACAGATCATCATTATGTCTTCCCCAAAGGTCAACCTGCCACCTTGATTGACAGTCAAATTCAGGCAGCTCAAGAAATCGGAATTCGTTTTCATCCAACTCGGGGGTCCATGTCCCTCGGCAAAAGCAAAGGGGGGCTGCCCCCTGATGAAGTGGTCCAAACTGAAGATGAGATTCTTAAGGATTCACAACGTTTGATTGAAACCTATCATGACCCCTCTCCATTTGCTATGACTCGGCTAGCCCTTGCACCTTGTTCTCCCTTTTCTGTCAGTAAGGATTTGATGATCCAAGCCCGAGAGTTAGCCCGTTCCACAGGAACAGGGGTTATGTTGCATACTCACCTTGCGGAAACGATGGATGAAGAAAAATTCTGTCTTAAATTCTATGGCCGTCGGCCAGTCGAACTGATGGAAGAAATCGAGTGGATAGGGCCCGATGTTTGGTTTGCTCATGCTATTCATCTCAGTGATCGAGAAATTAAAGTATTAGCCAACTCAGGAGTAGCACATTGTCCTTCCTCGAACATGAAGCTAGGCAGCGGCATCTGTCGCACCAGTGAATTAATTAAAGCGGGGGTCAAACTGGGGATCGCCGTGGATGGCAGTGCCAGCAATGATGGTTCAAATATGTGGGAAGAAGTTCGGCGTGCCTATCTGCTTAATCACCTGAGGTATGCCGATGCGGGACTTTCTGCTTACGAAACAGTTAAAGCAGCCACGCGTGGCGGGGCAGAAGTACTGGGACGAAATGATACAGGCATTCTTCAAGAGGGGAAGGCAGCTGACTTAGCGCTTATTAATCTTGAGGATGTTGCTTTTGCGGGTTGTCATGATCCTTTGGTTTCCATGGTTTGCTGTGGCAATACCAGTATTGTGGATACGACAATTGTCAATGGTCGAATAGTTGTACGTGAAGGACAATTAATCACCGTAGACCCAGAAGATATTCGGGTAAAAGCCCATAAGGTTTCTCAAGAAATGGTAGAGAAAGAACGCAGATCTAAGTCATAAACACTAGGTTTTTAAGCTGAATTCCAATAAGAATTTAACTTATCCGACTATACTCTATTGGCAAATAAAAACAGTCCGAGCAGGACTGTTTTTATTTGCCGAAAATACGGTAGGACTATTTATTATTAAAATGGTAAAATTATGGAATAAAGAGATGATAAATATGACCCGATAAAGTATAATTATTTCAGTAGCAGTCAAATGAATAATATAACGATTAAAGGAGCGTATTTTCGATGCCATTATTACAAGAAGGAAGAAAATACACGTATGCAGATTACTTGACTTGGCCGGATGAAGAAAGATGGGAGATAATTGATGGTGTCCCCTATATGCAAGCTGCTCCAACATGGCAGCATCAGGCAATATCTGTGGAATTAACATCACAATTTAACGCTAATATTAAAGGAAGTTCATGCAGGGTATTTGCTGCTCCGTTTGATCTGTGTATTCCTGATAATGAAGAAAATGATGAAAAAATCTCTAATATCATCTCGCAACCGGATATTGTTGTAGTATGTGATCAGAGTAAACTTAGAAAAACAGGATATTTTGGAGTGCCAGCCTTGGTTATCGAAATTTCCTCGCCTTCAACGGCTAGGAACGATAAACTTTTAAAGTTTAACAAATTTGAACAAGCTGGTGTTAAGGAATATTGGATTGTTGAACCGGATTACAAACTTGTTAGCGTATTCATTCTTCAGGAAAATAAAAGGTATGGCAGACCTGAAGTTTATGCAGAAGACCATAAAATAAAAGTAGCTATGATACCGGAATTTGAATTTGATTTGAATTCAGTTTTTGTCTGAATCCCTGAATAGAGATCTCGATTGCTTCGTATGCAAAGGAGGTCTTTTTTTTGTGCCGTTAATAGCCTTTGAATAGCATTGCCTCTTCAATAAGAATTAAAGAATTTGCTGAAAAATGCCGTTATATAACTAATAGCAGGAATTAAGTTAACAGGAATTTTCATAGGATTGAGTGGTTGACGAGGGGGATAGTATGCAGCTTCAATATATTTGGTATATATGGCCCTTAGCGGCCTCTGCAGCTATGTCATTATTTCTAGGTATCTATGCCCTGGTGAGGAGAACAAATGTCAAAGGTGCCGTCGGCTTTATCCTCAGCATGTTTGTAGTTACCATCTGGTCATCGGCTAATGCCCTGGAAATGTCCAGTACTGATTTGGCCACAAAACTTTTTTGGGCAAACATGCAGTATTTCGCTTACTGCTATTCTCCGGTAACCTTACTTGCCTTATGTATGCAATTTACGGGGTATGATGAGTGGGTTCAGAACCGCAAGGTTTTGTGGTTAGCCGTCATACCGACAATCATTGTCATGCTTGTGTGGACAGATGAACTGCATGGTTTAGTAAGATATGACCTGCATATGGATTATAGCGGATTATTTCCGGTCATTGTCAAAAAATACGGTCTTGCTTTTTTAATTCATGCGGCTTATTCACATTTATTGAACATCGTCGCATGGGGGCTTCTGATCAGAACGATTTTTTTTAGGAATACGATTTACAGGAAGCAAGCCATTGCCCTCCTCATCGGAATGAGCTTGATTGTAATCCCAAATATTCTGTATGTTTTGGGGTTTGGACCTGTAAAAAGATTCGATATTACTCCAGTGTTCTTTGGACCCGCGGGCTGGATTATTGCCTGGGGAATATTCCGTTTTAAGATGTTTGACCTCGTGCCTTTGGCACGTACCACAGTGATCGAGACCATGGATGCCGGTGTTATGGTGCTCGATTTGCAGAATCGTGTTCGAGATATTAATCCTTCCTTTGAAAGAATCATAGGGTTAACTGCTTCACAGGTTTCTTCAAAGAGAGCAGAAGAAGTTTGTGCTATAATTCCGGAACTGGCCAAGGCGTGTATGGACAGAAGTATTACTCATACTGAGTTTTCTATAAATACAAACGACTCGTCAAAGGCTTATGAAGTATTGCTTTCTCCACTAACCGACAATAAGGGCATGCTTTTAGGCAGGCTTGCAGTAACTTATGAGATTACTGAAAAAAAGCAGACCCAACAAGCGTTTCTCAAACAGCAACGGAAGCTTGCCGTCATTGAAGAGAAGGAACGGATGGCCAGGGATATGCATGACAACTTGGGTCAGGTGCTGGGTTTTATCAACCTTCAGGCCCAGGGCATCAGGCAAGAGCTTTTAAACGCAGGTGTTGATACGGCATCATCAAAGCTGGATAAGCTGGTTAATGTTACCCAATCGGCTCATTATGAGATAAAAGAGTATATTCACAATGTCCGGAATGCTTCATCCATGGAGAAAAATTTTATTTCGGCCTTAAAAAAGGACATTAGGGATTTTGAGGAACAAGCGGGCATTTATGCAGTATTGGATATGCCCATTGGATTTACAGCCCAAGAACTGGAGCCGAATGTAGGACTCAATATATTGAACATTGTCAAGGAAACCTTAAACAATGTCAGAAAACATTCAGAGGCGGATCGTGTAAAAATATCGTTTTTACTAACTCAGGAGCAACTGTGCATCACCACAGAGGATAATGGAAAGGGATTCGATATTATTCAATATGATAAGGGGCCGAAGAAGACGTTTGGACTAAACATCATGCGGGAGCGGGCGGCGGAAATCGGGGCTCAAATTGACATCGAATCAGGAACAGGAAAAGGGAGCCGCATTGTGTTATGTTTACCTCTCAAGAAAGGATGAAAAAGTGCAGATGAAATTGATGCTGGCAGATGACCATCCTTTATTCCTAGAAGGACTGCAATACCTGCTTGAAACCTACGGTATTAAGGTTGCAGGTGTGGCAAAGGATGGTAAAGAGGCGCTTGTACAGGCCCGGCTATTAAAACCAGATATCATCTTAATGGATATAATGATGCCTGAGTGCAGTGGAATCGATGCCTTGAAGTTGATTAAGGCTGAAATGCCGGATATTAAGGTCGTCATGCTCACTACATCGGAGGAGGATGAGGATCTTTTTGAGGCCGTTAAATATGGGGCATCAGGCTATCTATTAAAAAGCACTAATGCCAAGGAGCTTGTCGGGATGTTGTCCGATCTTGAAAAGGGTGAGGTTCCTTTATCAGCGGGCCTTGCTGACCGGTTTTTAAAAGAATTTAGACCCAACAGCGTACATGAGCAGAAACTTTTTAGGCATGAATTAGAAGAGACGAAGAGAGGGAAGCTGCAACTTACCGAGCGGCAACTGGAAATTCTGGAAATGGTCGCCAGGGGAATTACTTATAAGGAAGCCGGAGAAGCTTTGGGGCTAACAGAGCGGACGTTAAAGTATCATATGGGAAGAATTATTGAACTGCTTCACCTAGAGAATAGGGCTCAAGTGATTGCTTATGCAGCTCAGATAGGGCTGGTAAAGAATATGAAAGACAATGCAGGATAATAGTTTATTGAAAGGATACCCACTTATATAAGAGGATGTTTAATATTCTGCTTCGTTGCAGACGCAAGGCAATTACAGTCTGGAACGAGAGGAAGTACATTTCTTCTCTGAGAAGCCCATTGCATTATTGGTGTGTTATAATTGGATATTGCACAGAATTGATTTAACTAGTTAAACTAGCAAGGAGTTTTATATATATGAAATTAGTATCATGGAACGTCAATGGAATTCGCGCTTGTGTAAAAAATGGTTTTTTGGATTTCTTTGCCAGAGAAAATGCAGATATATTTTGCATTCAGGAAACAAAGGTGCAGGAGGAACAGATTCCATTTAAACTTGACGGATATTATCAGTATTGGAATTTTGCTCAAAAAAAAGGCTACTCAGGAACGGCAATCTTCTCAAAGATTAAACCAGTCAATATTTTCTACTGAATAAGTA
>JAJZSC010000142.1 GCA_021849995.1 Bacillota bacterium
AACAAATAGATTGGTAATTAACAAATAGCCACAATGCTTGATAATTACTCGTGAGTATATTTGGTAAATTGCTTCAACTAAGTTCGATTAATATTGAGAGGATGAAAACGATGCGTACAATCAATGAAATGCTAAAGCCAAGAGAGAATGTATTTTCTGATACTGCAAGAGAGGATGTTTTGAACCTCACCGATTTAGCAGAAAACAGAATTGATGCAAATAAATTCTTCGGAGAAAACTTCCAAACTCAAGGAATGACAGTATTAATTGATACTGCATTTGCTCGCTTTAAAGGCGAATCCGATACCGGTGTCATTAAATTAACACAGGCAATGGGCGGTGGTAAAACTCATAGTATGTTAGCTCTAGCCCTGTTAGCCCAGAATCCTGAGCTAAGGGAAAAGCTTCTCGGTCCTACATATGCTGGAATCGGTGAAATCAGAGTCGTCTCATTCTCAGGCAGAGAAAATGCTGATTTCGGTATTTGGGGTAGCATTGCAGAACAACTCGATAAAAAAGAATTTTTTAAGGACTATTATTCACCTTTGAAAGCACCTGGTGAGAAGTCATGGGTCGAACTCCTTAAAGGCCAAAAGACACTCATTTTATTGGACGAACTGCCACCATATCTGGAAAATGCCAAGTCGATTATGGTGGGTAACTCTGACCTTAGCAAAGTCACCATGACTGCGTTATCAAATCTTTTCACAGCATTAGGAAAAGAACAGCTGGCGAATGTTTGCCTGGTTTTCTCTGACCTTAAGGCGGCATATGAATCAGGCAGCGAATTATTGCAATCGAGCTTCCGTGAACTTGAGGCTGAAGCAAACCGAATTGCAATCGAGGTGACGCCGGTTGCACTTAATAGTGATGAAATATACCACATTTTGCAGAAACGCCTGTTTGAAGATGTCAGCGGCTTCGAATATTTACTTAACATTAATGACATTGCCATCGCTTATAAAACGAGCGTTGAAAAGAGCAAAAAGCTCGGCTTCACAAACTACACTCCTGAAGCTGTTTTTAAAGGTATCAAGGACTCCTATCCATTCCATCCATCAATTAAGGATCTGTATGCCCGTTTTAAAGAAAATCAAAATTTTCAACAGACGCGTGGCCTTATAAGGTTGATGCGCCAGATTGTCCGTCAATTCTATGAAAACGGCATGGCAAAAGAGAACTATTTGATCAACGTTTTTGACTTTAATCTTAATGAGCAAAAAATGTTGAGTCATATTCGCCAGATTAAGCCCTCGCTAGAAGAAGCAATCAACCACGATATTGCACAGGATGGCAAGTCGATTGCCGAAGTGATTGATCTAGAAAGGCCTGAAAATAAAGGCGTCACGCAGGATATTGTTAAGCTTCTCCTTGTGTCTTCTTTATCTACTGCAAATCATGGATTGCTCGGACTCACCGAATCAGAAATATTCGGTTATTTGAGTGCGCCCAAAACCGATATCAATGAGATCAAGTCCAGTCTTGAAGAACTAAAGACTTTATGCTGGTATATGAAACAAGATAATCGCGGCAGGTTATACTTCCAAAACACAAAGAATATGGTCGCCGAAATGAATACCCTTGTTGACAGCTACACAAATGAAAACGCAAAAAAAGAGTTAAAGAGAATACTGGAGCAGAATTTTAGTCCTAAGTTGAAAGTTTGCTATGAAATACTTTATGTGCTCCCTGCAATCGATGAAATTGATCTCGATCAGAATAAGATTTCTCTGGTCATCTTTGAACCATATCCAGGGAGTGAACTGCATCCTGAATTGAAGAAATTCCATGACAACATTTCTCTTAAAAACAGAGTGATGTTCCTTTCCGGACAGCGGAATATGATGGAAAAGCTTTATGGCAATTCTAAGAAACTCAAGGCGATTCAGCAAATCGTTGATAACATGGCAAACGAAGGCGTTCCTGCTTCAGATCAGCAATACAAAGAAGCGGAAGCCCAGCTTGATAAAGCCATACAAGCTTTATTTTCAACGATCAGGGAAACCTTTGTTGCCCTCTATTATCCTACGAAGAATGGAATTGAGCTAGCAGAATTCAAACTCGAGTTTAAGGAAAATAAGTTCAATGGTGAAGAGCAAATCATCACCTGCTTGACCGATAGTTCAAAATATGAGCCGTTTTCAAAGGATGATCAGTTCTTGGAAAACCTCCGCAAGAAATGCGAAACTCGACTGTTTACCATAAAGGAACTACCCTTCTCGCAAATCAAAGAAAGAGCTGCAACGACAGTATCCTGGCAATGGTATCACCCAGACCAGCTTGAGAGTCTGAGATTGGATTGCATCAAAAAAGATAAGTGGAGGGAAATCAACGGTTATTTGGTAAAGGGACCGTTTGAGAAAGACCCCACTTCTGTTGTTGTAGAACAAACCTCTTATGACGAGAAGACGCACGAATTCATCTTGAAAATCAGGGGCATTGGCGGAAAGGTCTTCTATGACATTGGCAGTGACCCTACTTCCGCATCCAAAGAGGTGGTGGACCAAGTCCTGGCAACTGCAGAACCTGCTATTCGTTTTGTTTGCATCGATCCTACAGGTGAAAGAAAAACTGGGGATGTTGTCGAATTTACTGGTAGTGTTCCAATTAAATATGGCCAGAGAAATACGCCGAATGGCGACGTGATGACTTTGGTCACTAACCCCAAATATGTCGTCAAATACACAACTGACGGAAGCGAACCTAAGGAAAACGGGGGCATCTATAATGATGAATTTGTGCTTCCTCAAGACAGCAAATACGTAAGGGTTGCTGTTTATTACAAGGATAGATTGCTCGAGGAAAAGAGTATTTACGTGACTAAAGGCGGAGGTTCAAAACCAGCTAAAACAATTGATAAGAGCAAGGCACTTGCCTACCGCTATCACAATAAAAAACAAATGGGAGATACCGAAGCAAGCTACAAAGAGCTGGCTCTTCTCTCAAACCTTGATGGAGTACTCATTAAAGGGGCTACAGCAGAAATTTACAACAAAACAAATACGGATCACTATATTGAGTTCAATGCAAGTGTTCCATATTGGGCTGGCGATCTTCAATCGCTGATAGATCTTGTTCGAGATACCAGCTTTAAGGAAACCGAAGTAATTGTTGATTTCGGTTATAAAGAGCTGATGTTCTTGACCGGTGAGTTATTCGCTCAATGGCTTGATATGAACAAATTTGATTTGAACAATCTTGCCAAGAATGGGGAAATCATACAATGAGCAACACTTATTATGGATTTGGCTACGATCCATCTGAAAGCGAAAATCACTTCTATGTGATTGTTCCAAAAGAATCGGCCGCAGAAGTTGAGATTTACGAGCGTTTTCATTGGGACGTAGACGAACAGAAAATCACAAGCAAGGACATCTTGAAACTCCGGATGTCACGATATAAATGGTCAAAGCTGTCAAATGATGTAGCGGCTGAGTTTAATGCAAGATTGAAGGCCGATAAAAAACCAACTGGTAGATTTATCGTTGGAGAAACTCCGGTTGAAAAGTTGTTTGGCAAAGAATTAATGGTCTTGCTTTGGGGTATTGAAAACAACGATCCAGCGGGAATTCCGACTGCAATTCGCAATTGGAAGGGGCTCCAGCCTGAAGAGCGTTGGTGGCTTTACACTATGACAAATGCAAGCACTGGAAAGATTAATGATAAACGCGGATGGCGCATGGCTTTGCGCTATGCACTATGCGAAAATCCGGTAGATGAATCTAATCAAATCTCATTATTAACTTATTTGGTGGGGGGAGAATAACTTTGGACAATCAGATGTCATTTATAGAAAAGCAATTTCCTGTCAGCAAGGTAAGCAAAGAGAGTTATAAAGAAAGAAAAGCCAATAATGGTCAAACTTTGACGGGCCTTGGTAAATGGTGGGGGCGAAAGCCGCTTGTACTTGTTAGAGCTGCAATATTGGGATGTCTTATGCCCTGCAGTGATAATCCTAAGGCGGATATGGATATTTTCCTAAAAATAATGTCGATGGATAATGATGGACTTATAGATAGAAAACAAAAATCGCTTTCTGTAAAAGAACTCTATGAAATTACTCAGGGTAGCAAACATTTTAGACAATATCTAAAAGATTGGTTTGAGGTAGATGGAGTAAAGGTTAAAATCCGCAATGGACAAGACAAAAATGACATTGAAATGCGGTTATTCAAAACGCTTGGCTATGACGATAAACTGAAGTATTGTGTTCGTCCTGAACAGCTTAAAAGCCTTAGTAAAGACAGCTGGAATGCAATCAATCATCATCTAGGAACAAGCGCCAAATCGTTAAATGAATTGGTCGAACAACTTTCAATGCAACGGTATGGTCGACTTATTACTGTTGGTGACTGTTTTTCTGGAGGCGGGAGTATCCCTTTCGAAGCTGCTAGAATTGGTGCAAAGGCTTATGGTAGCGATTTAAATCCGATTGCTTGTTTATTAACATGGTCAAATATAAATATTATTGGTCTAAGCGAAAGTGAATTACAAAGCATATATAAATATCAACAAAGTGTTTTTGATGCTGTAAACAAGGATATAATTGAATTGGGAATTGAACAAAATGAAAAAAATGAGCGTGCAAATGTCTATTTATATTGTAATGAGGCAAAGTGCCCAGAATGTGGGGTAATTTTCCCATTGTCGCCATCTTGGGTGTTAGGTCAAGGTTCCAGAACGATTGCAGAACTTCAAAAAAATGGAAATAGGTACGATATCATTATAAAGAGTGACGTTACAAATGAACAAATGAATGAATGTAAAAAACACGCTACCTGCTCAACAGGTAATGTCATTTGTCCAAATTGTCACACAAAAACCCCAATATCTTTACTTCGTGGAGATAGAACAGGTCAAGATGGAAAAGCCATATATGGACTAAGACAATGGGATAAATCCGATTTTGACTTTAGAGAGGGCGACATCTTTTCTGAGAGATTATTTGCGATAAGATATGAAAATAGTGATGGAATTCGGTATTACAGAGCACCCAATGAGAAAGACTTAGCGAATGAGGCTAAAGTAAGGCAGATAGTTTCTGAGAATATTATTAACTGGCAAGAACTTGGCCTTGCGCCAAGCATGGCTATTGAAAGTGGATACAATACTGACCAAGTAATCAGGGAACGCGGTTGGACGCATTGGCATCATCTGTTTAATCCAAGGCAGTTGCTTGCTCACAGCCTTTTTTCAAAATATTCCTTAGCTTTTGCAGACATAAGAACTCTATTAGTTGTAGGCTTACTAGGAATAAACCGATTAAAAAACTTTGATTCAAAACTGTGTATGTGGGGGCAGGGTCAAGCAAGAGAATCTATCGCTCAAACTTTTTCTAACCAAGCACTGAATACTCTTCAAATGTACGGAATTCATTCAATGGCATTTTTGAAAGATAACTGGTTTTTTAATATCAATAGCACAGAGACTAATAAGGAATCGAATTTTGAATTGGCTGATGCCCGTGATGTTTCTGAAACATGTGATTTTTGGATCACAGATCCCCCATATGCAGATGCAGTAAATTATCATGAATTATCTGAATTCTTTTTAGCGTGGGATAAAAAATTATTACAAGAAGCATTTCCGGGATGGTACACGGATTCAAAAAGAGTTCTTGCAGTGCGAGGTGACGATAAATTCTCACACACTATGATAGACATATATTCAAATCTAACTAAACATATGCCAGATGATGGCATTCAAGTAGTAATGTTTACACATAGTGATCCTGCCGTTTGGGCACAGCTTGCTTTAATTATGTGGAAGTCTGGGCTTAGGGTCACAGCTGCTTGGAATATTGCTACTGAAACCGAGAGTGGTGGTTTAAAGGATGGCAACTATGTAAAGGGTACTGTTTTGCTTGTTTTGCGAAAGCAAACCGGAGATGACATGGCCTTCCTGGATGAAATAAGTGCCGACATTCGAGCTGAAGTGAGAAGGCAAATTGCTAGTATGCTGGAGCTTGAAAACAAGGAAGAGCCGAACTTTTCAGATCCAGACTTTGTGCTCGCCGCTTATGCAGCTTCTCTCAAAGTACTGACATCATATAAAACTATCGAGGATCTAGATCTTGATTACGAGTTAAACATGGCCATAAATAATCCTTCCCAAAGCAGCATTGTTAAAATTATCGAGGCAGCTAAGAAAATTGCTTATGACTGTGTCATTCCGCTGGATTTCGAAAGCTATCTGTGGAAAGACCTTTCAAACGCTGAAAAATTCTATATTAAGGGCCTCGAAAGTGAAAAACACGGCAACTATCAAATCAGTACCTATCAGGAATTTGCTCGAGGGTTCAATATAGGTGGATATAGCCAAATGATGGCGAGCGAAAAGGCTAACACAGCACGGCTTAAGACGCCCGTTGAAATGGCTGGTAGAACAATTAATGACGTCCCTGATTTTGAAAACTCCCTTCTACGCATAGTGTTTATGGGAATTTATACAGGGATCAAAGAAGATGAAAATCCTTCAAGAGCACTAGGTTATATAAAAAATGAGTTGCCGAATTATTGGGATAAGCGCGACATGATCAAGCAGCTGCTCAGCTTCATCAAAGATACCAAGGATATTGATAATATGGCTCCGCATTGGGAGAAAAGCGGAACAATGGCTGATTTACTGCATTCACTTGTTATCAACGACAGCATTTAAAGGGGGAATAGTCTATGAACCGCTATTCTTCAAGGAGACACAAACTAGATCAGCAATTTTTAATTGAAAAATTGAAAAATGCAGTTTCTTATGACAGGATTGCCGGATATTTTTGCTCCTCCATTCTTGAAGTTGCTGGAGAGAGTATCGAAAACGTTGAAGGCAAAGTCCGGGTTATTTGTAATTCCGGACTTCTGCCTGAAGATGTTGCAGTTGCTAACTATGCTCAGAAGATGAAACAAGAATGGTGTGAATTCTCTCCGGAAGAAAAATACACTTCGCCCGAGAGCAGCAACCGTCTTTCTACTCTTTATCGCCTGCTGAGCAATGGAAAGCTTGAAATTCGAGTGATTCCTGACCAAGTTTTCGGATTAATGCATGGAAAAGCCGGTGTGATAACGTATAAGGATGGGTCGAAAACTTCATTTCTTGGGAGCATCAACGAAACTAAAAGCGCCTACACATTAAATTATGAGATGCTGTGGGAGGATGATTTCGAGGAATCCGTCAAATGGGTTCAAGATGAATTTGATTTCTTCTGGAATAGTCAGTACGCTGTGAACCTGGCAGATTTCATTGTTAACGATCTCAATAGGATTTCAAAGCGTATCGTCATCGGTCTAAAAGACTGGAGAGAAAATTCCGATGAGGTGGTCCCTTCGGCTGCAGTCGAAGAACCAGTTTATCGCAAAGAATTCGGCCTTTGGGAACACCAAAAGTATTTTATTGAGTTAGCTTTCAGAGAACATAAAAAAGATGGTGGTGCACGGTACCTTCTAGCCGACCAAGTCGGTCTGGGAAAAACTTTGCAGCTAGCCATGTCAGCAAAATTGATGGCTCTTTATGGTGATAAGCCAGTTTTAATTATTG
>JAJZSC010000143.1 GCA_021849995.1 Bacillota bacterium
TTTACAGTATGAACTGGATAGCGCGTCTAGTAAAAGGCAAAGTATTTGGTTTTTGCTTGGATCAGCTATGTAGTGGATAAGTTCTTCATCATTCGACTTTCCCGAGATTTAGTGCTCTCAGCATCGCTACTGATGCCTAGGATTTTATCAACATAGGAACGTGTCGCACCATCGAAATCATTCGCTAGTGAACACACCTTCCATGATGTATTGGAGGTTATCGCTATGGAAAAAATCAAAGTGCAAGATTCTGTTGGTGCCATTCTTATCCATGACATGACGCAAATTATACCCGGTGCCGTTAAAGGTCCCCGGTTTCGCAAGGGGCATGTCGTACAGGAAGAGGATATTCCTGTTCTGCTGAGCATGGGGAAAGAACATATTTACGTATGGGATCAAACGCCCGGCCTAATTCATGAAAATGAAGCGGCGGAGCGCCTTGCCCGAGCAGTATCCGGTTCCGGCCTAGTCCTTGACGAGCCCAAAGAAGGAAAAATCACTCTAACTGCTGCCCACAACGGCCTTCTTTACTCCTCAGAAGAGGGCATTTTGGTGTTGAATAGTTTGGAAGGGGTCATCCTCGCTACGCTTCACAATCATTACCCCGTCAAAAAGGGAGATAAAGTCGCTGGAACCCGCGTCGTTCCTCTGATGATTGATGAGAAAGTGATTATTGAAGCGGAGGAAATCGTCGGAACGTTTTCAAAGCCTATTTTGGATATTCGGCCTCTAAAACATTTGAAGGTTGGCATTGTCGTCACGGGAAGTGAAGTCTATCATGGACGTATTCAAGATAAATTCGGCCCGGTACTACGCGCAAAAGTGGAAAACTGGGGATCTGTCGTTTTAGAGCAAGCGTTGGCCAGTGATGATGTACCCCTAATCCAAAGTAGCATTCGAAACCAATTAAGTAAGGGGGCAGAAATGATCTTAGTCAGTGGTGGCATGTCCGTAGATCCTGATGACGTCACCCCCGCAGCGATCAAAGAAATGGGAGCAGAAGTCATCACTTACGGCGCGCCTGTTCTACCTGGAGCCATGTTTATGTTAGCCTACCTCGGAGATGTTCCTATCATGGGGTTACCCGGGTGCGTTATGTATTCGAAGAAAACCGTCTTTGATTTAGTCGCTCCTCGGATGCTTACTGGTGAACGACTAACGCGCCTTGATATTGTCAAGCTAGGACTAGGTGGTCTTTGTCTTGAATGCCCGGTCTGCACGTACCCCCGTTGTTCTTTCGGCAAATAAAAAATAATTCACATATCTAAATACAAATAGGAAAGCACCTCCCAGATTGTAAAATGTACCATTGTACGTCTTCCTGTTTGGAACAATCAAATTTTAGGAGGTCGTATCCCAAATTATAAGAAATTAAATTATTTTGTCATCGCTCCAAAGCTGGATCACCTAAAGCAGAAACTATGGTGACCAGACAAGTGCCTTAAAAGGCACTCGGGTATTGTGGGAAACTATAATATCTCCTGCTGGAAAGGAGTCTGTCGACAGGTGGAGTGTATCCCCCGGTTGTTTACAGACCGCGGGTTTTTTATTTCCAAAATTTAATCTCGAAAAGAGGATTCTTATGCAGGATCAATTTCAAAGGAAAATCGACTATCTTAGAATCTCAGTGACAGAACGCTGTAAATACTGTATGCCAGTCGAAGAAGTCCAGTGGATGCCACATGAATCCATTCTTTCCTTTGAAGAAATTCTTCGACTAATGAGGCTAAGTACGCAATTAGGGTTTCGTCGTTTTCGTATCACCAGAGGAGAACCCTTAGTTCGCAAAGGAATTTTGGACTTTCTGCGGGAGGGTGCTAAACTTTCAGGGGTTGAGGACCTTATGATTACAACCAACGGACTGTTACTCCCGAAAATGGCCTTTGCTTTAAAAGCAGCTGGCGTTCAGCGAGTGAACATCAGCTTGGTTACCATGAATCCAGAACAATATCACCCGTGGGGGGATGTTTCGAGTGTAATTCAGGGAGTCTTTCGTTCACTTGAAGCTGGCCTTAATCCGGTTAAAATCAATGTCGTGGTCGTCCGTGGGCTTAATACGGACGAGTTGCCCCGCTTTTTGACGTTGGCTAAGCAGTACCTGCTCCTAACTTGCTGCTGATCGTTGATATTGGTAATGCTAGGTCACTGTTAAATATTTTCAATTTTATCTTAAATGTTACAGTTCTGACACAATTATGGGTTAAGATAATATTGTACCGGTCGGAAAATTCAATAATTGAGGTCAATTTACAAAGGCGGTATTACCGTATGAAAAAGAAACTTGCCGCAGGGGTGCTAAGTATTGTGTTATTGGTTGGAGGGGCCACCGCAGCTATCGCTGCCACAGATTCGTCAAAGCTTGATGAAATCAAGAGCCTGACCCAACAGATGCTTGGCATTAACAAGCAAATAGTAGACAAAGAAGTTGGAGCCGGTCTCATTACCCAACAACAGGCTGACGCTATGAAGAGTTGCTCCAAAATACAGTGAACAAGCTCTAGCGAACGGTTAGGTTTTCGGTCCGGGTATGGGGATGCGTGGTGGCAATAAGGGTTACTTTGCGGCGCCAAATGCGAGCACCTCAAGTAGCTCAAGTACCACAACGAATTAAATTCGTCGATATCACCGAGCAATAAAACGTCTTGTTAATCCAATGATGGGTTAATCTTTTAGTACGGCTGAAAAGACAATGCAGGTATAGAAATAATACATATGATACAAAAAGGACAAATTGACGGAAAAGAACATAATGCCCTTTTTGAATTTTAATTTATAAACAGGATTATGGGATTATTAGCATAAACGATAAATACGCCTATAGTGTTTGTGTTTGCCATTAGTTATTATTTGCACCAGAACTTCTTGCAGATATATTACGTGTGAATGCGTATGATAAAGTTTCATGATTTCAATCCACAAACAAGGATATGAGGACTTAAAAGCACAGAATGGCATCACACCGATTTTAGCACAGGTGCATCCGAAGCTTGAAGCCTGTCGTGAACTGTGTGTAGCGATATAAACGTAAAATATAATATCAGCCGAAAGCAAATAACGGTTTGAGTAAGAAATACAAAAAAAATTTTTAAAGATGATAATTGAAGCGAAACAAATTTGTTATCTCAAAAAAGGAGTAAATTTATTCATAAACTCAATTTATTATGGATAAAAGATTCCTTCGGTGTTTCCTCTCAACACAAATAATTGTTGTGTTGTTGTAAATAACAATTGAATTATCAGCGCTAAGGGCAAACCTGTCAAAAGATAGGGACGCAAAGCCATAGGGTCTAAGGTGCTTACCAGCACTATGATAGCCTGGCTACCGCAGAGACTACGTGTCTAAACCTGCCCTTAGTGGCAGGCTTTTTGCGTTTTAGACGTAACGAGGGAATTCCATAATTTGTTGCCCGTAATACAATGACATATTTCAATAAAATATGACCGTTATAGCCTTATTTTTCATTTCATGTGAATGAGGTGCTGGCAAATGGCAAATGGAATTTTAATAATAATTGAAAGGCTAGAGTAGCTGAACTAAAAAGATATAAAGGCACTTATCATGAAGAGATTAATTTCTCCGACATGGATAGGTACCTTAGACCTATGCGGAATTCCACGCAGACCCCAATAAGTTTACAATTCAATACACCTCATACAAGCCGTAAAACCGCAATTTGTGTGCCACAAATTGCGGTTTTTTATTTGACAAAAAATCTTAATTTACGACAGCAGGTTGCAATTAAATACTTTGACACCCTTGCCAAGTCGGTAGGGTGCCGCTCTCCTCCCTCCATTTCTGATTTTGAGAAATTCAAAAATCAGAAACGGAGGAAATCAAAATGCAGGAGGACAAAACATACACCCTGCTTATCAATAAGAAGCGAATCCCGGTAACCGAGGAAGTTTACAAGGCATATTATCAGCTTAAAGAGCGCGAATCTTATCTGGACAAGCTTTCCGAGCGAAATAATCTATCCTATGAAGAATGCGAGGAAAAAGGCATTCAGATAGATTACTTATTATCGCAGACACTGGAATCCGCGGAGGACAAGCTTATCAAGGCCGAGATGCTTTCCCGGCTGTCCGCGGCGATGGAAAAGCTGACGGAGCAGGAACGGCTGCTGATCTATATGCTGTTTTTCAAGGGCAAAAGCGAAAGAGAACTGTGCGCTATGCTTGGAATTGCAAAGACGACCCTGCATGATAGAAAAGCGAAGATACTCGGCAAGTTAAAAAAGATACTACAAACTTAAAAATAATTCCGACCACCCCCTCACTTTTTTCCTTAAAGAAGTGAGGGGTTATTTTCATTATCTCCCTCAATGTTCTTTGACAAGTGCATATACGGTGTATCGGGAAGACCACCTTTCCCGCCGCTTAGAAGCGGCGAGCCACATAAGCGGGAACGCCATGACCGTTCCATAGGAATGCGAGCGATTACTCCCGGCTTTGAATCAGCCTGTTGCGGGTTGAATGGCGATGACGGGGAAAGGGATACACAATGATACTTCTGCCTTGAACGCCTCACCGCATTGGGCAGCCCGCGACGAATGACGGGATCAGGTCGGTTTGGGTTGGAAACTGATACCCATGCCGGTTGATATGTTGCTCTCTGGCAAGGAGCAGACCGGTACATACCCTTGTATCAGGGACGTTGTGAACAAGTATGATACATATATTTTTGCCATTTTTGTTTGACGGCAGAACTATTGCGCCGGGACACAAAGCGATTGACGCCTTTATGTTTTTCGAAACCGTTGGTGCTCCGGCGCACCATTCTGTCGCCAGGCATTTTCATATTTTCGAAAATTCAAGGGAGATAAATAATGTTTGATATAACGACGAGAGACTATTCCATTCTGGAAAAGTACATCCTAGCCGGAAGGATAAAGGCTGACAGCAGTTATTTCTTTACCCTGGACGGCAGGTATATTGTCTTTTTCCGATTTTCAGGTAAGAGATTTACTTATTCCGTGCTGAATTACGCCACCGAGAAGTCAGTCGTGTTGGCGACAAGCCGAACTGTGCTCTCCGAAGCAGACTATCCGGGCCTTATTAAAAAGATACTCCACTGCAAGGTATATCAGTTTGTGCTGCCACCACAGCCCCAAATTCTGATCGAAGCCATATTCAGGCAGCTCCTGCCGGAATACGGCTATGTGGTGCGGGACAAGCAGATCGAACTGTCGTTGATGATGTTCGAGAGCATGAGGCATAAAAAGGTCGCCCTGTGCGAAGCCGAGGTGGGTACGGGCAAAACCCTTGCCTACCTTGTGGCTTCTATCGTCTATGGTCTGTATGAGGGGAAGGAAAGACTGACGAGCCCCTATGTTTTTGTCGGTCCGATGAGCCCGACGCCCATTACCATCACCACCTCCAGCATTGATTTACAGCAGTCCATCATAAGGAAGTTTATCCCAGACCTTTCTAGGATACTGATGGAGTATAAAATCATCGCAAGCCCCGTTACCGCCGTACTTCGAAAGGGAAAAGAGCATTATCTGTGTGAGGAACGCTACGCGGATTTCATGGGCTATCTTGCAAACAGCGATATTTCAAGAGATGTAAGGCTTTATCAAAAGCTGAAAGCAAAGACACTGGAGCAGGGCGATATTGACCTGGACGCCTACCCCGACATCAAACAGCATGTGGTACGCAAAATCAACGTGCCCAGGGACTGCGACCGCAATTGCCCCTACTACAAAAGGTGCCGATATATCGACCATATCAGCCGTGCCAGGTCGAACGGCTATACCTTTCAGGTGACAAACCATAATTACTATCTTGCCAATGTACAGCGGGAGTATTCGGGACTTGCACCCCTGATACCGAAATGCGGCGTTCATATCATAGACGAGGCCCATAAACTCCTGGACGCCGCCTATCAGATATTGGGAGAAAGCTTTTCAAGCAGTCTGACGGGTGAGTTTATCCGAATCCTCCACAACCACACCACCGGCAACAAGGCATATCACAAAAAAGCCTATCTGTTAGCCGATGACCTGGCATTTCATAATCAAAAGCTATTTATGGAGCTTGAGAAAACCCTGCCCCCGGATGAAACGGAGGAAAATCGGCGGAAAAACGTGAAGCCCAATGCCGCCGTCAAACAAGCCATGCGGGATTTGCAGATCAGCCTTGACGAGATATATCGGACCTGCTTTCAGGATATTGCCTGCTGTCGGCAGCTTGGGCACCTGCACCGCGAAATCAGCGGCGGAATTGAAACCTTTCTGGCGCCGAAGGATATCATCTATTGGCTGGAAAAAGGCGGCGACGGATTATGGCAGCTTGCCGCCATCCCCACCAACATGGAAGCTCTGCTCTATGAGGTGCTGTGGAAAGGCATGGCCTCCAAAATACTGACCTCGGCCACCCTGACCGACGACACAGGCTACGGCTTTTTCAAGGAGCAGACAGGCATCGGCAAACTGTCCTCCTTGCTGCTGGCGGAGATACGGACGCCTTCACCCTTTGACTATAAGAGCAACACAAGGCTCTATCTCTCCGAGAAAATACCCTTTCCCGATAAAAACGACGAGCGGTACATCGCCGCCGTTTCGGATGAAATTGAAAAACTGGTGGAGGCCACCTACGGTCATACTGCCATTTTGTTCACCTCTTACAAGCTGCTGTCGGCTGTGCATGAGCTATTGAAGGACAGAATCACCCATTTCCCCCTTATTACCATGCACAAGGGGACAAAGAACACCGCCGAGGCATATCGAAAAAGCCGAAACGGTGTCCTCTTCGCTTCCGGCTCCTTTTGGGAGGGCGTGGACTTCCCCGGCGATATCCTGTCCTCCATCATTGTAATCAATCTGCCCTTTCCCGTACCGTCACCCATCATGGAGTACAAGAAGAAGGACTTTTCCTCTCTTTCCCAATTTATTGACAGCTATGCCTTCCCGGTGATGATTGCCAGGCTCCGGCAGGGTCTTGGACGGCTGATCCGCAGCGAAACCGATACGGGAGTGGTCGCCATTTTGGATTATCGCGCCAGCAGGTACGGCAAATACCATCGTAGGGTGCTGGCTTCCATCCTCGGATATACCTTGGTCGGGTCCATTGACGAGGTTGGGGAGTTTGTGAAAAGCGTCAAGGCTGCGGAGTATTTTAAATGAGAAATACTCTGCCAAATACCTTTAGGAAAGGATGAAGATGTCTTGAGAATTCTTAAAAACCGGATATTTTTAAGTGCCCTCTGCATTATCATGGCAGCAGCCATTTCCTTTGTGCTGCTGCCAAAGCTTTACGCGGACAAGGGCGCGACCGTGACGGTGCTCCGGGTGGCGGAGGATATCCCCGCGGGCACTAAGATAGAGGACAAACAACTGGCCGCGATGGAGGTGGGAAGCTTCGGTCTGCCCGAAGGCATCGTCAATGATAAGACCCTGATTGTGGGGAAGATCGCACAGGCCGATATTGCCAAAGGGGATTACCTGTTTCCCCAAAAGCTCGGTGAGTTTATCGCCGATGAAAAGCTGGACCGCATTGCCGCGGAGAA
>JAJZSC010000144.1 GCA_021849995.1 Bacillota bacterium
TCGTCTGTTCCTCTAAGCCTTTTGCCTAAGATAATAGCTGCTACTAATCCGGAAACACCTGACGCAATTTCAACTACCGTTCCTCCAGCAAAGTCCATAAGTCCTAAATTCCTCAACCAGCCACCATTGCCCCATACCCAATGAGCAAGTGGGGCATAGACTAGTACAGTCCATAGAGCCATAAATATCAGGAAGGCTGGAAAGCGAAGCCGCTCTGCAGTTGATCCACTAAGTACAGCAGGGGTAATAATAGCAAACATTAGTTGATATAAAAAGAAAAGTAAGTGTGGAATCGTAGGTGCATAATCATTATTTGCTTCCAGACCTACTCCCTTAAGAGCAACCCAGTCAAGCCCCCCTAGAAGTTGTGCGCGGTCAGGTCCAAAGGCCAATGAATAACCAAATAAAACCCAAATAATAGTTACCACACCCATAGCAGCAAAGCTCTGCATCATTATTGACAGAACGTGCCTTTTGCGAACCATTCCTCCATAAAAAAGAGCGAGACCTGGGGTCATAAGAAAAACCAAGGTGGCACATAAAAAGACGAACACAATATCTGCGTTATTCACTTAAAACCCTCCCTAATAATTATTTCTTGTCTGGTACCAAGCCTTTCGCGCAGTCTGCTTGTCAAATTAATGCCACCGCACCTTTACGCCATCTAGGCAGATGCTGAACTAGGAACTCCCTGTTTCGTCGGCCAGTCGCATTTGACACTCGGTAAATCGTATGTCAGCGCCATAGATGTACTGATAACACCCGAAAGGTATACTTTCTGATAGGTGCAAAAAAAATAGCCCAAAGAAAACACTAAAAAGTGTCTCCTCAGAGCTACTTTGCTCCAGTAAATAAAACAATTTACGTGTAAATTATAGCATTTTCAGATATAAGAGTATACAATATAAAATCAAAAAATACTGTATACATGATTTTCGCCATTGTAATTCCTACAGCATCTAGCAGGTAAACTCTACAAAGTCTACTGGACAATGTTTTGCACAATAATTTATTTGCTAACGCTAAAAGAGAGTGCCCTGCACTCTCTTATTTAGTCCTTATATTCTCTACGATGTTAAATCCACACTTAGTCACATAATCCTTATAATTTCTTATTTAGTCTCCAAATCTCTTTTGCGCATTTGATACTCTTCAGTATCTATTTCCCCTCGCGCATAGCGCTCACGCAAGATGTCAAGAGCATTATCTTGAGAATAAGTACCTCTAGTTGCATAATTTGAATGGAAATACTTCTTGAAAACGTATACCCCTAGCCAGATAATAAACACCCAAAATAGCAATTGAATAGCCATCGCGACTAAACCCATCCACCAGTATCCACCATTCATCATGTAACCCCAATTACCTGGTCCACCATAACCCCACATCAACTTAAATCACTCCTTCAAAAGTTCATGTAATTAGCCGCTCATTACGTGAGTAAACCGACTAATAGACAAGGAAAATCTTAAGTCCTTTAATCTTATGATATCCCAAACATTTGTAGATAATATGAAGGAATTATGAAGTTAATGTGAATTGAAAAAACTAATGTTTTTTGACCTTGTACATGATAATAATGCCTATTTTTTATGACAAGTATCAATAAAAGCCTTAAATAGTTTTTTGGCATGCATTTCAGATTGCAATACTTCAGGATGCCACTGGACCCCTATGCAAAAACTAGCTCCATCCTTTTCAATTCCCTCGATGATTCCGTCGGGAGCTAAGGCATTATATTTGAATCCGCTTGGTACGACAGAGACAGCTTGATGATGCAAACTATTAACTTTAATATATTTGTTTGCCACTATCTGCAAAAGTTTTGATTCAAAAATCTCTAATTCATGCCAAACATGTTGTCTTGAAACTAATTGTTTATGCTCAATACTATCTCTTCTTTGGGAGACAATATCTTGATAAATCCTCCCACCGGCAGCTACGGCCAACACCTGAATACCCCGGCATATTCCTAGTACCGGCATATCTCTCTCTAAAGCTAGTTTAGTAAGCAACAATTCACCTAAATCCCTTTCTGGTATGCTTTTGCCGATTCCTCTTAAAGGCACCTCCCCAAGATAAATTGGGGATAGATCTCCACCTCCGCTTAGGAGCAAGCCATCTGTAATCTCCAAGATGTTTTTTGCCTCATCACAAGTTGCAACAGGCGGGAGAATTACAGGTATCCCACCTACTTCTTTAACCATCTCAACATAAAAATACCTGGGAAATGTGTCAAGTTCTTCTGAGCAGTGGGCAACCGTTACTCCAATGACAGGCTTGTCAGGCATCCCCAACTCTCCTCTCCATATTTTTTGACCATCTTTAGATTATATGCTTAGCAAACGCCTTTTTCCTTTGATACTGAAGAAATTTTGACTGGCACAAACGAGGTTTCCATTCATTGATTTGTTATATAACTGGATGGTAGGTTTATAGGTTTATATGAAAACAAAAAACAGCGTTAGCTTAGCCACGCTGCTGTATTGAAATAGATATTTCTAAATAGATAATTTAATAGACTTTGCGGACTCAGTGCCCCGGAGTATGTTCAAGGCTGAGTTAAATATCGGTTAGACCTAAGCTAATTTCAATTGCTTGATCTACCCTCAGCATAACCTCTTCATCCAGCACTGCAACCTTTTCTTTCAGACGACTTTTATCTATAGTACGTATTTGTTCTGTTAAAATCACAGAATCACGTTCTAACCCACTGCGTTTTGCACGCACTTCTACATGAGTAGGCAGTTTAGCCTTGGCAATCTGAGAAGTTATGGCAGCGATTATGGTCGTCGGACTAAATTGATTACCAATATCATTTTGAATTACTAGGACAGGTCTTGTTCCTCCCTGTTCCGAGCCGACGACGGGGTTTAATTCAGCATAGTAGATTTCCCCGCGCTTAATAATCATCTCCGACACTCCACATTATTTTCTTCATAATAATGAATTACCTCTTGTTCAGTAGAAAACAGTTCTGTAGCAATAGCGAGATTAAGTTGCGCCATTTCAAGGTATCCTTTACGCATTTGCTCACGGATTCCTCTTTTCTTGCGTTCGTGAAGGACACTGTTAATTGCTTCTCTAATAAACTCACTACGATTGCGTCTTTCAAGAGTCACTATTCCATCCACTTCTGCAAGCAAACTTTCTGGCAAACTAATCATAATTCGCTTACTTTCTGCCACACCAGCACCCCCAAATCATTCAGACAGAGCTATACTTCATTATAGACTTTTGCATTAGATGGTGTCAATGAACAGTGGGTGATGGACACGCTAAATCTAGTAGAATCTGAGCTATTTTAGGATGTAAATAATTCCAATTATTATGCCCAATTTAAATAGATATTTTTTGACTAGTATATACAAATAGTATGTGAGTATATAAAAGGATATATACTCACACTCAATACCTTTTTAAATATTTATTTTAACGCATATTGTAACAATCCATTAGCTTGATGATGAAATGCTTAATATAATTAAGCATTAAATTAACATCATATCTCTTATCTAGCAGTAGCTGATATCCTATCTACCATATATTTATGAGCCAAAACTTCAAGTCCATCA
Organism: Bacillota bacterium; assembly: GCA_021849995.1. Taxonomy (GTDB): domain Bacteria; phylum Bacillota; class Desulfitobacteriia; order Desulfitobacteriales; family Desulfitobacteriaceae; genus JAJZSC01. The sequence goes on from JAJZSC010000144.1 coordinate 3,576, forward strand.
TCAAGTTTAGATAAACTGCTAGTTATCCCCCGTCGTTTCAAGGCGAGTTGAATAAGTAGATCAGCCAAGTGAGGGTTTTTAGGTAATAATGGTCCATGCAAGTAAGTGCCGATCACATTCTTGTAGTGAACACCCTCTCCTTCATCAACCCCGTTATTTCCATAACCAGCAACAACAGAACCCAAAGGGATTAATCCAGCGCCTAGAAAGGTCTTACCGGAATGGTTTTCAAACCCTACTATTGTATTTAAATTAATCTCTTGGTGGGATTGAAGCTGTTCAAGGTTATGGTTAAGTCTTAATATAATATTACCTATAAGACGTGTTGGCCCTGCTTCTGTCCACAAGTCCAAAATTCCCAACCCTGGGATTTTTTCTCCACTGGCTGTTTGATAATAACGGCCCAAAAGTTGGTAGCCTCCACAAATAGCTAAGACTACCAAACCGTTATTAATAGCTAAGGAAAGTTCCTCTTTGTGCCTCATAAGGTCATCAAAAAGCAACCCTTGCTCCCTGTCAGAACCTCCACCAATAAATAAAATATCGATCTCGTTGAAGTCAAGCTTTTCACCGAGAGAAGCCTTTCTTATTACAGGCTCTATCCCACGCCATTTACACCTAGCGCCTAACGCAATAATATTTCCTCTGTCACCATAAAGGTCCAGCAAATCAGGATATAGATGGCAAATATTCAATCTCACGCCTCTGCATCTCCCTGTCTTTTAATACTATTTAATTCTTCCGTTAGAATATAACTGTCATCGCTTATCTTTCTGCAATCCAATACTTTCCGACAAGGGAACAATAGGGTATAAGTAGGTAGTACAAATACAACTTCGTCTTGTTTACGAGTTCTTTCCAGAAGGTCGATCGATTTGTCCAGAGAGTGCTCGATAACTAATAACTCCGTAGAGATCCCCGCATATTTAAGTCTTAAAGCCATATCTTCTGCTCTAAAACCTGTACAGATAATTTCTGAGATCTTTGCCTTACTATCCACAAGCATCTCAAAATCAACATCCCATAACCAAGAGACATCCCGCCCATCTGCAGCCAAATCGTTAATTCCTATCCAAAGTCTGATTGGCCTTTCTTTTGCCAAGGTTAAAACTGTTCTAAGAACCTGGTTAAAACCTGTAGGATTCTTTACAAGAGTCAAGGTAAGCCTTCCTGATGGCAAGATAAAGTTCTCCATTCTGCCCGCTTGGGGAATGAATTCACTTAAAGCTTTAACCGAGCTGCTATCTGATACGTTAAGAATACTCGCCGCACACATAGCGGCAAGTGAGTTATACAAATTATAATATCCCTGCAAAGAAAGACTGATCTGACTATGTTCAACTCTAAACTCGAGTCCACTATCAGTTACTTTTATACCTTTTGCCAAAACCTTTGGTTCAGGTCGTTTAAAGGAACAATTTTGGCATGAATATATCCCTAATTGTCCATAATGAAATAGCGAATATTCCAAGCTTTGGCCACATTCGGGACAGAACCTGCCCTCCCTGGTCTCAAAACTGATGCTATGACTGTCAGGTGTTGTCTCAACTCCATAATAAATGGTATTTAAGCGCCTGACACCAAACTGGGCAACCAAGGGATCGTCGGCATTTAATACTAAGACAGTATCATCAGGTATAGCATCTTTAACAAGCTTTATCGTTGTATCAAGCTCACCGTACCTGTCTAATTGGTCTCTAAAAAAATTAGTTATAACTGCAACAGTCGGGGATAACTGAGCACATAGTTTGGGAACGGTTGCCTCATCAACTTCTAGTAGCCCCAGCTTTACTTTGCTCCGCCCTAGCCACGTGGTATGTTGGAGAAGAGCCCCTGTGATCCCGGTAACTAAATTCGCCCCCGCTTGATTAAAGGCAAACTCTTTCCCAGCATTACGAAGAATACTAGCCAGCAAATTTGCCGTTGTGGTTTTGCCATTAGTTCCTGTTACAATAACTAATCCCTCAGTTAGTCCTGAACCTAAATGTCTGATAATCTCAGGGTCAATACGTTGTGAAATCGCACCGGGTAGGGTTGTCCCGCTTTTGCCCATTATTTTAAGCCCTATAGATAACGCTTTGCCAGCCCAAAGAGCTATCCAATAACGCAACGTTTTCTTCACAAGACGGCTCCTTTTCTAATACCTAGATTTTTAGAATATGTCCTACTTCTATTATCAACCGAATTAGAGATAATGCAAACGTTTTATATGCTTATAACTTAAAATTTGATCATGAAAACTAGCCTAATATCCTAGTAGATAAAGACTTTTGTCTTAAAGACTTATGAGTCAACTCATTTTATAATAAGGTTAACAGGAAAATTACTAATATCATATTTTTTACGGAGGAAACTAATGAACATCAAAGATAAATATGGTCCCAGTTGGAACGAGTTTAATAAACTTCTATTTAACGAGAAAGTGACTAACTATTTTGACCAACTGTATAAACAGATTCGCAATTTGTATAGCGAGGTCGGCGCCCCCAACGGGGAATCTGAATCAGACATGTGGGAATGGTGCAAAGAGCAAATTTTTTTAAGCCGGGGAAGAGCCATAAAAGTAGACGACAACTTTGACAGCCGCAAGGGCAACATAAACGTATAGTCGTTGAGGAACTAATATCACTAATACATAAGGAAGAAATGATTAGATTAGCTATTTTCAGCTAATCTAAAACTAAAAGCCGCTGACGCGGCTCTTTTTCTATATTTTAAATTAAAAAGCTTTGAAACCATTGATACTTTGGTTCACTAGAGAATCCAGAATTGGTCCGAGGACAAAACTAAGAAAAAGCCTGAATCCTTCAGCAAGTACTAGTGCTACCCCAAGGCGAAGGAGAAATCGACCAGATCTGGACGTCGATCGCTTTAGAATACCGTCAAAATCCAACATTGCTGCGGCCCCCCACCCCAAGGCTAAACAAAGGATGAAATAGCCATAGCTTAAGATTGTAGCGAATTCCAACACACTCCTTCCCCCTTTCCCCACATCTTTATGTGGACTAGGGCCTTTTTAGTACATGTGGTTAAATTAATACGCGAAGTCAAGCAGTTACCTACAAAAATTCAATCAGTTGCCTTTTTAGGGATTCTATAATCCCGAACGTAATTATCAAAGTTCCAGGCATCCAGGAATCCCTTGGCTGCTTCATAACCGGATTTAAATAGTTTATTGCTGTCTTCCTTACTTAAACTGAACTTGGTTGTTCCAATACCCAAAGTAGGAATCGGGATTGTTCGGATATAGTCACTGTTCTGAATATACCGGGCGTCATTTTCCTCAAGCATTGTACTTATAATATCTTTCAGATATGATATAATATCCGTTTTTCCAGATGCAGTAAAACTCTTTCCGGGACTTACCAGTTTAAACCCAAAAGTTGGCCATCTTGGTGTTCCCTCTACATCAAATATCCAAACCGGAAAATTACTTAGAATCCCACCATCAACGACCAGGCTAAATTCTTTATCATAATCCAGTTCAACTGGCTTAAAGTAAAAGGGTATACTTGCACTCATTCTCACGGCTTTGGCAATCTCAAAATCCCAAGGGTTAATTCCATACTTGACCAAATCATCTGGAAGTACCAGCAACTCCTTCCTTGTTATGTCTGAGGCAATAATTTTAAGTCTTGATTCACCTTCCCTAACAACATCTCTAAATTTAACTTTACCCTTTTTCCTCAGAAGACCCTTCATCCACTTTTCAATATAATCTCCGCTGTGAATTGATCTTTGATAAATAAGACCAAATAGTTTACCAACCACAGGAACTGCCTGAAGTGTAGTAGTGTCTAAGAACAACCTGTAGTCTAAGTTATCTAATTCAGTCTTGATTTCTTTCCCTGTATACCCAACTGCCAGAAGTGCCGCTATAATAGATCCTGCCGAGGTTCCCGCCAGTTTCTCCCATTGGTATCCCTTT
>JAJZSC010000145.1 GCA_021849995.1 Bacillota bacterium
GGTTCTGGTTGATGATTTTCTAAAATATATTGAATTTTAACTTTGGCACGCTGTCCCATAGAGGTCCCGCCGTTTGCCAACCAGGCTTCATAGGTGTTCCTATCCGTAATATCGGGTTTCCAGTTCTCACGGAAATGATTGAAAGTATGCTCATCACCCAGGAAATGTCCTCCGGGTCCTACTCTGCGTATGGCATCTACTGCAAGGTATTCTTGGTCAACACGGATACCTTGCATAAGCCTTCTAACTTGCCCGATTACTTCATTGCACATTACCAAGAGATCAAAAGAGTAAGTTAAACCAAATTCCAAGTAGCCAACATCATGAGTCAAATTAGTACCGCACATAGCAGCCATAAAGATGTAGTTTGAAGCTTCTATCATTGCTTGCTCATCAGGCAGTTTCGAAGCGCTGCACCCGGCAAATCCCCAAGACGGCAATTGATAGTAGCGGGCCATATCACAGATACCTGCTTGTGCCATCATAGCTTCAGGGGCGGAGTATGTGGGCTGCATACTGACCATATCGATAGGTGACATACCTGCACCAAACACGAAAGGAGCACCGGGATTTTTAAGCTGGTGAATAACGAGCCCGGCTAAAATTTCAGCGTTAGCCTGCGCAATAGCACCAGCCATAGTAATTGGGCCTGTCGCCCCAGCCATCATGCCAGGTGCATAGTTTGTCGGTAATCTATGTTCGGCCATATAAAGCAGTTTATCCAAAGCTGTAAAAGTATGCTGCAGGGGTGATGTTGGCTCATCGTACAGTACAAAAAGCGGTTTTCTGCTTAATTTTTCTCGGCTGCCAACAGCTGCTGCGGCCATCTCGACGATATCATCCAGAGACTCTCTGTCTGCTGCAGTAATAACCTGGGGCTTAGTACTGTTACGCAGCATTACTGCATATTCGTGCTGATAAGAAACTTCTTTTTTCACATCTGAAATGAGACCCATGGACATTATGAAATCAATATTGGGGAGATAATCGCAGAGTGTTACAGCGTCCTCTACATCTTTATATAAAAATTTGCGTTTTTCCCCGGTAAAACTATCCAGGATACTTGGGCAGTCAGAACCGGTACCGAAATAAGAGTTATAGTTTTCCAGGAACATAGCCGGTTTACCGTTACGATCGTATATGACAACACGGGAAGGTGCGGTTCGGATAGCCCCTTCAACCAAAGAAGCAGGCAAAAAAACACGGTTGCCCTTTTCAACATAAGCCCCTGCTTTTTTTAGTAGTTCAATTGCTTCATCGTGGTGAACTACTGTGCCCACATCCTCCAAAATAGTAAGGCTAGCAGAATGAACTTCCTCCATTTGTTCGTTAGTTAGAGCTTGAAACTTAGAGGTATTAAATGTTCTGATGTCTTCTTTCATTTGTTCCATAATCCTCCTTAATCTTACTGTCTTAGGCCTTAGGCTGCTGTTTAATAACTTCTTACTCTTCTGATTAGCAAATTCCATGCCATCCAAGGTGGAACTATAATGTTCTGCTCTTTTATTCAGAAAAGTCTCGCAGTGTCAAGTGTTTAGCTGGCTATAGCCTATTGAAAGTGATTTTTTAAACAGCAAGCGGATGCACTTTAATATTGCACCCGCTCGTTCTGCTAAGTATTTTGTTTCTGCAATCTTAAATTGCATGCAATAATTTTTCGACAACTCTCCTGTTCCTAAACAACTCTATGATCTTTTCTAACAGCTGAATCCGTTAATTTTTCTACACATGTCCGTAATAATCTCTGTGTACTGCAATTGAATAAGCATAATCCAACAATGTCCCCCAGCTAAATATTGGCAAATCAATTTCCCGCTGTACGGCCCTTGCAAATGGTTGCATCCCAGTACACTCTAACATTAGTGCACCAATATTAGGATATTTCATACAGAAATCCTGGCACATTCTTATCATGTCTTTTTCAGCTTTGTCATAGTAACATGCTGGAATTTTAGGACGTTTTTCATGATCCCATAGCATATCAAATTGTGTGCATTCATATTCATCTTCTGCACCTGCAATGACGAAATTACTATTTAAATCAATCCCTACGTTCTCTAAATGTTTTTCTGTTAAAAATCTTTTTTGCGCGCAAACAATTCCGACTGATTTCTTAGGCCCGATAACTTGCTGGATAAGAGGTACTTGCAGCAAACTAGACATAAATACTGGTACATCTACATAACCTGCAACATCCTTTTGGAAATAGGCAAAATAACCGCATTCTGCTGCGATTGCACGGCAACCCATGCGTTCTAATTTTTTTGCAGCACGTAGTATAGGTTCACGGCAAGGGCTTTTATCTTCGGCGCAAACTAAAGTATAAGTATCTACTCCTTCTGCTATCTCATACTGAATCGGATATGAAAACGCACTGGCATTTCTTACATCTCCAGGGAAGCCTGGATAAGCATCATCGAGGATCATAATTCCTAGACCCATCCCATAGCAGGTATGGTTTTTACGTGTTTGAATATAATTGATTCCCAAATCACGATTGACATAGAACATTTTTATTCCTCCCTACTAAGCAAGGCCTGCATTGATTCTCCACTTCTGCTCAAGTTGTTCCAACTCTCGGGCTATTTCTACCGAAACTTTCTTTAATGTATGGTTTTCTAAAATATGCATCGTCTTCTCCCGGGCTTTTTCATTAACTGTCGGTACAGATTCTTTCTTAGATCTATCCAATAATTCCGGATACCAGCATTCTTTAAAGTGCTCATATGTATGTTGCTCATTTAAATAGTGCCCACCTGGTGGAATGCGTCTCATCATATCAATGGCCAGGGTTTCCTTATTCACTTCTACTCCCCGGCGCAAAGGCTTCAACATATCAATAATTTCATTGGTAATAACCATTAATTCAGGAGATATTACTCTGGAATGATGCATAAAACCTACGTCATGAGCGAAGGTAGTTTTACTAAGACTGGAAAGCAAACAGGACATTGTTACCTCCATGATGGCCTGGGCATCAATGGATTTAGCATCGGTTGTACCGGCAGTACCGTAAAAGGGGAGTCCATAAAAGTTGGCAATTTCGGCTGAAGCCGCAACCAGCATAGACAGTTCCGGAGAGCCGTAGGTACCAATAGTAGTTTTCATATCCATCATTGCGGGCATTGCCCCAAAAATAAATGGGGCTCCGGGACTCTTTAACTGGTGCATTACAAGACAACTAAGCACTTCAGCCGTACACTGTGCCAGAGCTCCGGCAAACGTTACAGGAGCCGTTCCACCAAGTGTGCAATATGGCAAACATACTGCCGGAATTCTTTGATCTGCACAGGTCAGTAGATGTCCAACGGAAGATTCAACGTTCATCCTGGGAGAAACAGGATCGCACAGATAGAAAATAAAAGGTTTTGCTGCTAATTCTTGAAACCCTCCAGCTACTACAGCAGCAGCTTCAATAATATCGGCAGAAGTCTGGTTATCCCCGCTGATGCAAAAGCAAATAGGTTTATCAGTATGTATTAATGTATTTTTAAAGCATACCCTATCGGAGATTTTAGGATTTACGTCAGCGTCTAGACCACCGGTTTGAATAAATTCCAAGTTTGGCAAATAGTCAAATACCTTAATGATTTTACTTTGGTGTTCAAATCGATAGCGTTCAGTCTTGCCGGTATAAGGATCAAGGTATTCCAGGCTTTCCAGACAAGCGCCGTAATAAAGCCGCCCCTGTTCCATTTGCATTCTTGGCTGTCCTGCTCTGTCAAACAAGGTGAACGATTTGGGTGCAGATTCCAAAGCCTTCATCACAAGCTGCGGAGGAATCTTTACTAAATTATCTTTTGCAACTACTGCTCCAGCGCCGTCTAAGAGTTCCCGCGCTTCATGATGCAAGACTGCTACACCAATCTCATCTAATATGGTTAAGGCAGCCTGATTTATATCGGCAATTTTTTGATCTGTAAGTACCTTTACGCTGAGGCCATTACCAAGATTACCTATCATAAGCCATCCCCATTCCCATATAATTCACAGAAATCATTAAATAAGTGAATTAAGGTGTTGGTATAACATAACTAGATCGGTATTAGTACATAAGACCTTCTTAGAGCAAAAACCAGAACCGATGAGGTACTGGTTTTTGCAGTATTGAGTCTAATTGCTGATTAGTGTCTTAAGTAGTTATTTTTGTTCCTGAAGGATTTACATCGATTGGCTTTTGAACTGTGCTAGCTGCTAACGGAGTACCGTCCTCAGCGTAGTCTTCTTTAAAAGTGTCGTATTTTTTAGGATTTAAAGCTACCATAACAAGGGCAACGGTCATAGCCAGTTCCAAGAACAATGCCGGGAAGCCACCCAGGTTGGAAATCATTTTAATACCATCAATACCGGCAAAACTGATCATTACCCAAGCAACTGCACCTAGTATAGTTCCCCAGATAATTTTCATTACCGGGCTTGGTTCAGGACTTTCAGGAGAAATCCCAGCTGTGCTCATTCCACCCATTGCTGAAGTCATGGCGTCGGCGCCGGTTACATAGGACAAGAATGAGGTAAAGACAAAAACAGGAATAACTATAACAGCAAGCGGGAATTTAGATAGGAAGAGGTAGACAACACCCTCAGTTCCGTTTTTGGCCATTACTGCAGCTAAACCTAATTTTTCTACCAGTTCCAAATGAATAGCAGCTCCGCTGAAAATGGTCATCCAAATAACACTAAATAAGGCTGCGAGGAACAGGTTGAGCAGAAGTACAGACCGAACAGAATAACCATAAGAAATCCGTCCTAAAAACACGCCACTAATTGGCGCCCAGGCCAGCCATACCGCCCAGTAAAAAACAGTCCACCACTGGGGCCACTGGTCACCGGCAGCGGCACCGGTAAATAAACTCTTTTGGAAGAAATAAGTTAAGTAATTGGCAAAAGATTCAGTACCTAAGTTTAAAATATAGGCAGTCGGGCCAAAAATAAAAACCCAAATGATCAAGAAGAAGAAAATCTTAGCATTTAAATCTGATAAAAATCTAATACCGTTAAAAAGTCCGGTTATAGCTGAAATTACAAAAGTTACCACAATAGCCACAGTAACAAATAACCAAGTAACAGGATTACTGGGGATACCGAATAAGTAATTTAGACCACCGGAAACAGTAAGAACACCAGTACCTAAAGAGGCAGCCATGCCAGCCACGAGAGCGTATAAGGTGATGGCGTCAATGCCCATTCCTAGTGCTCCCAAGCTTTTCTCGCCCATTAAGGGGTAGAGAGTAGACGCGAGGCTAAATGGCTTGCGCATATTATAGTATGCAAAAGCGAATAAGACTGTCGGTACAGCGTAAATTGCATAAGGACTGAAAGTCCAGTGCAGGTACATTGTAGACATCGCGTAAATTGCGGCAGCCGGACTGTTCGGTTCAATGCCTAAAGATTTCGGCGGGCCACTTAGGTGGTACATGGGTTCTGCAGTACCCCAAAAGAGAATCCCGATGGCGATACTTGTACAGATTGTAACTGCAAACCACTTCCACGGGGTTAAGAGCGGCACCGCCTTGGAGCCACCGATTTTAACTTTTCCAAAAGGAGAGAAAAAGATAGCTATACATACTACCAGCATGGCAAGAACGCCGATGTTAAACAGCCAAGAAAAGTTAGCTAAGATCCAATTGTTTGCCTTAGTCGTAACCGCAGCAAATGCTTCTTTGTTGACAAAGCTGAGGATAACAGCCCCAAGCAAGAGCAAAAAAGGCGGCCAAAAAACCAGAGGTTTTAGATTTTTCAAATTAACCCCCCCTTGATAAAATTTTATAACCCAAGCTCAAACAGCGCCAATTAGCCGAAAATTGCAGTTCACCTCCCTAAAATACTAATTGCAAGAAAAATTTGAGTATCTTTCTTAATATACTTGCAAAAAGTTTGCCAACAGAGATAAAATTCAGAAATAATTGAAAATTAAGGTCCGCCTTGATTTAAATAATTCTCGCTAAACTAAAAAATGCAATATTTAATTGCCTATTTGCACTAAAAAGGGATAAAAACAGGCAATAAAGCGTTGCTCCAGCAATCCTTTATTGCTCATCTTACTTAGTCACCGGAGCCGATCGCTTAACCTTTCGCCCCCATCTTTTCCTAGGAATATTAGGAAACATCTATTACAACCATATCCCAACTCTTAGAACCATCTTCCATTACTAATAACTAAATGTTTTTTAATTTTATCTCAATTCGACATATAAAAAAATAAACCCTTGCCACACAAGGGTTAGATTTCAAAAATCTAAAGTATTAAAGTACGAGTTGAAGCTTTTTGTATACAAAACGCAGTAAAAAACAAGTCATTATTCTTAAGTAAATTCATTTACTCATAAAGTCCGTTTCTGTGGGCAGTCAAATATTCCAGGCAAAATTCATCTTTACCTAATAACACCTTGGAGGCATAAACAAAGCCCATCATAGTTTTATCAAGGGGATCGAGGATATATCCATCCATACCCATAGCCATAGTTTGAATCATAAAAACCTGATTAAGTGTCTTGCGATTTGGTAAGCCATAGGAGACATTGCTGAGCCCGCAGATTCCATGAACCTTTGGATATTTTGCTTTGATGCCGTAGATAGTCTCCAACACTTCCAACCCGGCCTTATCACCCGTACTAACCGGTTTGACCAGGGGATCCAGATAAATATCATCCTCCGGTACTCCTGCAGTTGTGAGATCTGCAACCAGTCTATCAGCTATTCTCAGTCTATCTTCTGCTGTTTCCGGCATTCCTGAATCATCCATACAAAGTGCTACTATTTTGGTTTTATACTTTAGCACTAAAGGAAGGACGGTATTAAAGCGTTCCTTTTCTGCAGTGATTGAATTAATCATGGGTTGCCCGTTCTTAGCTAAAGAAAGTCCCACTTCAATTGCCTTAGGGTTAGGACTGTCAATACACAGTGGGGCAGTTACTTTTTCCTGAATGGTTTCTACCAGCCAGGCCATGGTTTCCTCTTCGTTGAATACCATTGTGCCACAATTTACGTCAACATAATCAGCCCCTGCACCCACCTGTTTCTCGGCCAAATCCTGTATAAAAACAGCATCCCTGTTCTCAACAGCAGGCTTGATTGCTTTCCGGCTGGTATTAATCAACTCTCCGACAATAAGCATAAATTAGTCTCTCCTCATTTCGCGATCAGTGACTTACAGAGGTCAGCTGCGGAGGCAGCATCCGGTGCATAACCGTCAGCACCAATGGTATCAGCAAAGTCTTGAGAAACAGGAGCTCCACCAACAATTACTTTTACTTTATCTCTTAACCCTGTTTCTACTAACATATCAATAGTATCCTCCATAGAAGTCATGGTAGTGGTTAGCAGAGCTGACATAGCCACTACATCCGGATTATGTTCTTTAATTGCTTCGACAAACTTCTCCGGCGAGATATCTACACCTAAATTTATAACTGGAGCAAGTCCGAAGGCACTCGCCTGGAATGAAAAGCATAGGCCGGCCGCCCAGTCTTTCATTGCAAAGCTGCCAGCCCCCCCGGCGGG
>JAJZSC010000146.1 GCA_021849995.1 Bacillota bacterium
GCGGGCCTTGTGGTGGTCTGCCTTCTATTCCCGGGCGGAGACCTTGAGATTTTCCTTCTATCTCAGGACGGGGAGCCCTAACTTCTTCCGAGGGACGTGGCGCAAGTGGCTCGCGATCTGTATTAATATCTTTCGGCGCAGAATTGTGGGGCCTGCCTCCTAACTGCGCTCTTAAACGATCTGCATCAGACTTTTCAACGGCGCTAAGATGATTCTTTACATCTACCCCTAAACCCACAAGTTTATTTATGATATCCTTACTACTTAGATTTAACTCTTTTGCCAATTCATGAACTCGAACATTTGTCATTAACACAACACCCCCACATATTCGGCACCAAAAATGCTTTCCAAGCCATCAGCTCCTTACCTCTAAGATCGCTTTGGCAAATCCTTGATCCATTATCAGAATTGCAGCTCTCGGCGAAAGACCGATAGACAAACCTAATTCCTGTTTGTTACCTACAATTATTACTGACAATTTAAGATCTTCGGCCCACTTAATATATTTCTTATGAGTCCCAAGAGAATCTTCGGCCAAAATAAGGAGTGAACCTTTTCCTTTTTTTAGCATAGCCTCTATCTGAGCATCTCCAGAACATACTTTTCCGGCCCTACGGGCAAAGCCGAGTAAAGCTTTTATCCGTTCTGTCACGAAGATACCAACTTCCCTTCAAGCTGCAATAGTACTTCGGGCGATAATTCAATCCCCAGGGCTTTTTCATACCGGCGACCCTTCGAAGCTGCCCTAAAACAGTCAATTTGAGGGCATAAATGAGCACCCCGGCCATTTCGTTTTCCGGTGGGATCTAATTCCACTGTTCCTTCAGGAGTCCTAACAACTCTGATTAGCTCTTTTTTAGGCCTCATCTGTTGGCAACCCAGGCACATCCGCATGGGTATTTTTCGTGGTTTCATTTGATCACCCCTTGCCCTTAGCTTTCTTCTTTTTCTTATCCTTATCTTTTCGGCTCACCTTTTCATCAGCTTCAAAGTACTTCATCATCGACCGATCACGTTCGGTCAACTTTTCTTCCTTATTATCCTCATAATTAATGATATCAAGTTTATTATCTAAATCCTCCGGGTTCAAGTGCTCATTATCTTCCTTGTATTCGGATTGAGAATAACCTTCCACTTGATCCTCATTCTCAATAGAATAGTCTTCGTTTTCATCATATTCATTATAATCTTCATACTCGTTATATTCATCGTACTCGTCATACTCATCGTATTCATCATATTCTTCAAAGTTGTTATACTCATTATACTCGTCATACTCCCCGTATTCTTCACTATCCTGCCCATAGTCCTGAGGGAGCGGTTCCTGTGGGATAAGGTTTTGCGCTATTGCCTGAGACTCACTTTTTATGTCTATTTTCCAATTAGTCAATTTTGCTGCCAAACGGGCATTTTGACCTTCTTTGCCAATTGCTAGAGAGAGTTGATAATCGGGTACTACGACAAGAGCAACCTTTTCATTTGGCTTGGGATAAACAGAAAGTACTTTTGCGGGAGAAAGTGCATTTGCTACGAATTCCTGTGGATCAGTAGAAAAATTGACTATGTCAATTTTTTCCCCTTTAAGCTCATTTACAATCGTTTGGACTCGGTTGCCCTTTGGTCCGACGCATGCGCCAACAGGATCAACATTAGAGTCTCTGGAATAGACCGCAATTTTAGAACGGGCACCAGCTTCGCGTGATACACCTTTAATTTCCACGACACCATCATGAATCTCTGGAACTTCCAATTCAAACAACCGCTTTATAAGACCTGGGTGAGTTCGAGAAAGTATTATCTGCGGTCCTTTTGTTGTCTTTTTTACCTCAACGACGTAAGTTTTAATACGTTCAAAAGATTGAAAAGTCTCTCCTGGTATCTGTTCTTGAGCAGTCAAAACAGCTTCAACCTTGCCAAGGTCCACTATTACATTCTTTTGTTCATATCGCTGAACAACTCCGGTAACTATGTCACCCTCGCGATTTACAAACTCATCATAAATCATTCCGCGTTCTGCTTCACGTATTCTTTGAACAACTACTTGTTTTGCAGTTTGTGCCGCAATCCGTCCGAACTCACGTGGGGTTACTTCGTACTCAACTATGTCCTCAATATTATAGTTTGGATCTATTCGTCTAGCGTCCTCAATACTTACTTGTGTTCGCGAATCCTCAGCAGTCTCTACCACAGTCTTCCGTGCATATACCTTTATCTCACCAGACATACGATCTATATGGACTCTAACGTTCTGAAGAGAAGCAAAATTCTTCTTGTAAGCAGAGATAAGTGCGGCCTCAATAGCCTCAAACAAAATTTCAGCAGAAATACCCCGCTCCTTTTCAAGCTCGTGCAGGGCCTCGATGAATTCCATATTCATTTTTAAAAAATCCTCCTTATGTTATTATGAGGTGCCACCGAAAAGGAGCGGCTCCATTTAAAACTCAAAAGTAAGATTTGCTTTTTCCACCGTACTTTGAGGAATCGCCACTTGTTCTCCTTCATACTCCAAAACGATTTCTTTGTTAATTAATCCCTTCAAATAACCAGTAAACTCCCGAAAACCCTTAAAGGGCTCTGTGGTCTTTACATAAACTAACTTCCCTTTGAAGCGCTCAAAATCTTCATCTTTCTTTAATGACCTTTCTATACCCGGAGAGGAAACTTCAAGCATATACGCTTGAGAAATTGGGTCATTATTATCCAATAATTCGCTAACAGAATGACTAACGTTCGTACAGTCATCCAGATCTACCCCGCCGCTTTTATCAATATACAACCGAAGATATCTATTAGTACCTTCCTTTATGTATTCGACATCGACTAACTCGAGCCCCTTTTCTTTTATTAGTGGTTCAACCAGAGCCGCAACCTTTTGCTCAACAGACTGTTCCATGTCATAATCTCTCCTTCTGTTGATTCTACTTAAAACCCTTGAATATATTCTTACGGGGATTTCTAGAACTTATACTTTTAATATAAATGATACAAACGAAAGAGTGGGCCAGAACCCACTCCTTAAAAACGTCCCAAGAAAAATATTTCCATAAATAAATATAACATAACCGTAATTGCTTGACAAGTAGCCTAACTTTTCCATGTCATTTTTCCGCTGTAAAAGTATCACTAAAATAAGCTGAGTTGATTTTTATCTGGAAGTCCTTTTAAACACCCGTGGTTTTCCAAAATCTCTATGACAGTCTTACTTAGCTTTGCCTGAGTCCTGAGATCTTCCACCGATTGTATGCCCTGGTCATTACGTAATGCAACTAAATTTTTGGCTGCGGACTCTCCAAGACCTTGTAAAGAAGCAAATGGTGGCAGAAGTCCCGAAGGAGTAATTAAAAAGCGCGTAGCATCGGACTCCCACAGATCCACTTTTCTTAGGATGATACCCCTGGAGAACATTTCAAGTGAGAGTTCCAAAATTGTAAGCAGATTTTTTTCTTTAGTAGACGCCTCATTACCTTTGCTTTCAATTTCCTCAATCTTTCTTCTACAAGCATCCGCACCCTGAACGATTAAATCAACATCAAATTCATCTGCGCGTACTGTAAAGAAAGTTGCATAAAAAGCCTCCGGAAAGTTAACCTTGAACCAAGCAATCCTAAAAGCCATTGTAACATAAGCTGCAGCGTGAGCCTTAGGAAACATATACTTAATCTTTTGGCAAGACTCGATATACCACTCAGGGACATCGTGTTTTCTCATTTCCTCGACGTCATCAGGCTTTAAGCCTTTACCTTTCCTTACTCCCTCCATAATTTTAAAAGCAAGTCCGGGTTCAAGGCCTTTATAGATAAGGTATACCATAATATCATCACGACAGGCGATAATCTCGGAAATTGTAGCTTTTCCCTCCCTAATGAGATCCTGAGCGTTGCCTAACCAAACGTCAGTGCCGTGAGACAATCCTGATATTCTCACCAAATCGGAGAAAGTTTTAGGTTGGGTATCTTCTAACATTTGTCGGACAAACTTAGTCCCAAACTCTGGAATCCCGTAAGTCCCTGTCTTTGAACGAATATCCTCAGAAGTTACCCCCAAAGCCTCCGGGCTTGAGAATAAGGACATTGTGGCTTTATCATCAAGCCTAATAGTTTTAGCATCGACACCTGTTAAGTCTTCTAGCATCTTAATGACCGTAGGGTCATCATGTCCGAGAATATCCAGCTTAACTAATCGTCCTGAGATGGAATGATAATCAAAATGGGTAGTGATCGTTTCTGACTTTGGATCATCGGCCGGTCTTTGCAGTGGGGTAAAATCGTAGACATCACATTCTTTAGGAACTACCATGAGTCCGCCCGGGTGCTGTCCAGTTGTCCTCTTTACCCCTGTACATCCGCTTATTAACCTCATGGTTTCCGCGTTCCTGACTTTTAGCTTACGTTCTTCCATATAATTTTTCACATAGCCGAAAGCCGTTTTTTCTGCAATTGTGGCCATAGTACCAGCTCTGAATACATACTCCTTACCAAACAGTTCTTCAGTATACTTATGAGCACGCGGCTGATAATCGCCAGAAAAGTTGAGGTCAATATCTGGAACTTTATCTCCCTTAAAGCCCAAAAATGTTTCGAAAGGAATGTCATGCCCATCTTTATCCATCCCTTTGCCACATTTTGGACAATCAAAGTCAGGTAAATCTACACCCGAGCCTACACTTCCATCCGTTATCCAAATTGAGTGAAGGCATTCCGGATTAGTACAGCGATAATGAGGTGGGAGTGGATTAACTTCAGTAATTCCTGTCAAGGTTGCAACTAAGGATGAGCCCACAGAACCCCGGGATCCAACTAAGTAACCATCATCGTTTGACTTTTTAACCAGAAGATGAGAAATAAGATATAAAACGGAAAAACCATGACCTATTATAGACTTAAGTTCCTTTTCCAGTCTTGTCTGAACTATTTCAGGCACCTCAGACCCATAAAAGTATTTTACCTTTTCCCAGCAAAGCGTCTGGATCTTTTCTTCTGCGCCCGGAATTTTTGGAGAGAAGAAATCATCTGGAAACGGCTTTAAGACCTCTATCATATCCGCAATTATTTGAGGAGCCTTAACAACTACTTGAATAGCCTCATCTATTCCAAGGTAAGAAAATTCTTCAAGCATTTCATTGGTAGTTTTTAAATATAAGGGTGCCTGAAAATCTGCATCCTCAAAGCCTTTTCCTGCCATAAGAATTCTTCTATATGCTTCGTCTTCAGGGTCAAGGAAGTGAACATCTCCTGTTGCAACGACCAGTTTTCCAAGTTCCTTTCCAAGCTTAAACACAGTTCGGTTGATTTCGCGCAAGTCCTCTTCTGATTGCGCTTGACCATTGCGCAGCATGAAAGAATTATTGTCTATTGGTTGGACTTCCAAATAATCATAGAAACTGGCAATCCTTTTAAGTTCTTCCCATGCTGCCTTATCTATAATTGCCTGGATGAGTTCTCCAGCTTCACAAGCAGATCCAAGCAACAATCCATCTCTGTATGTTTCAAGGATTGATCTGGGTATCCGAGGGCGACGGTGGAAATGTTCAAGATGGGAAACTGTAATTAACTTATACAAGTTTTTGAGTCCGGCAGCATTCTTAACCAAAAGAATAATATGCCTGGTCTTACGTTGGCTCAGCGGCATTGGGCCAGGTGAGTCATCCAGCAGATACCCTTCTACTCCTAAAATAACCTTAACACCAAATTTTTGACCGGCCTCCACTGCTTCCGGATAAGCTTGTACCACACCGTGGTCTGTAATGGCAACTGCCTGATGTCCCCAATCCTTGATTCTCTTAACAATGTCCTGAGCTGAAGTGACTCCATCCATTGTCGACATTCTAGTATGCAAATGCAATTCAATTCTTTTCTCTGTCGCATCATCAATCCGTTTGATTGAATCAGCTCTCAAAATATCCTTTGGCATTAAAGTAAGCTCAGTACTAAAACGGTCAAATTGCGCAGGTCCCCTGAGTCTAACCCATTCTCCCTCTGAAAGATCAAGAGTTGATTGGCCTTCCTCAAGAAAAACCTTAGCACTAATCGAATCACTTTTGTCAGTGATACAAAAGGTTAGTAATTGTCGACCGGTTTTAAGTTGACGATATTCCAGCGCGAAAACCTGCCCCTGAACTACTACCTGACGTTCCTCATCTTGTACTTCTTTGATCGGAATTGCCTCTCCTTTAAACTCCCTGCCTAAAATACAAGGATTTTTGGCAATCTCAGCTTTTTTCTCCTGAAGGGGAACCTGCTGAATGAGTTGACGTATATATTCTTGTTCCTCGGTCTCGGAATTACATCTTAATTCATCACCGAGTGTACTTTCATCAAAAATGCATTGTACACTAGCTTTAACTCCCCACCGGTTAAGGAAATAAGTATTTATGACTTGCTGTTTTGTTCTAAAATACTCTGCACCTAAAGCATTTGTAACGAACAAGGTTAATTGATTATGATTAACCTCATATATCGTGTCTTCCTGAACCCATCCCCTTAAAGCAGGGAGTAAGCCCAATAAGTCGGATAGAATATCCCGCCAATGATTGTTGCACAGTTCCTCCAGTGAAATTTCTTTACCTTCAATAGAAAAACACAATTCAATTTGACTTAATTCAGGAACAAATGTCTTAAATAAGTTCAAAAAAGAATCTGAGGTTTTCGAATCAACAATGTCCCTAGAGGATAAATAAATAACCCATTTTCCTTCTTCGGGATAAACTTCAACCTTATTAATGTTTATTGTGGTAAAGTATGGTTCAACTGTCTCACGCCATTTTGGTGGAAGTTTGCTTAAGCCAGGAACTTCCGCTAATGGAACAGGCCTTGACAAACCTCATTCCCCCTACTAAATCTGTCTTTATAGCACCATGATGAATGTATAAATCTTCGGCGGCATAAGTGCATCTAGGCAGCCGCCTGCGCCATAGCTTGCGCCAGCCAAGATTTCTTTATGCTTCCTTTACAATTTGGCAAATGAGCTGAACAGTACTATCAACATCAACCAGTTCAGTTTGACCTGTCGTACGCCGCCGTAATTCTACCTGTCCCGTAGCCAGATTTTTGCTGCCCACCGTTAACCGCAAAGGGTAGCCTACTAAATCTGCATCTTTAAATTTGACTCCCGGCCGCTCATCTCTATCATCTATAATAACTTCAATTCCATTTTGCTGAAGCTCTTTATACAACTTCTCTGAGACTTCCACAACTTGAGGGTCCTTCAGGCTGATCGGGACAACAATACACTGATAGGGAGCGATCGGAATAGGCCAGATTATTCCATCCTGGTCGTAGTTTTGTTCAATAGCTGCTGCCATAGTCCTACTTACCCCGACGCCGTAACATCCCATCACACAAGGCTTTTCTTCTCCGTTTTCATCAAGGTAAGTAGCCTTTAAAGCTTTGGAATATTTAGTACCGAGTTTAAATACTTGGCCAACTTCTATACCCCGAGCCTCTTTAAGTGTTCCAGCACATTTGGGGCAACTCTCACCAGGTTCGACCATTCTTAAG
>JAJZSC010000147.1 GCA_021849995.1 Bacillota bacterium
TGTTAGAAACTTAGCTGAAATCCGGATCACAGGTCTTGCTGAGGATAATCAAGAAGCACAAGAGGGGTTGATATGTTTTGCAGCCCCAGTTCGCAACGGCTACGGCGAGGTTGTAGCTGCAATGAGCGTTTCAGGTCCTCCCAGCCGTGTAAATTCAAGAAGACAAGAGTTGATTGCCCACCTAAAACAGGCCACCGAAAAAGCCTCATTAGCGTGTGGTTGGCAGCGCCGTCCTATTGAAGTCAAATCTAACATCAAGCCAAGGGATAATTAGAAGAATTTTTGGGTTATCCTTCATTTCACTCAGGAAATAGAAAAGAGCTAAACAACTATTAAAACCGTAGCCAACATGGTTAATGTATGAGCTAATAATTAGTCTCTTTGCGCACAGTAGTTTGTTTTCGTCTAGCGCGGGAGTGAATTACGATGAAGGCTGCATAAGCAAAGTACCCAAAGAAATGATCGAAATGAAATTACTTCCTAATCTTTGATAAATTCCTATTTTAGAACCGATTCTTGTCTGAGTATGAAACATGGCCAAGCTTATACATAACCTCACACAGAAAGCATTAACTTTAACGAAAAAGCCAGCACCTCCTGTTAAGAACAGAGGTTACTGGCTTATCTTTCTTTTCTCAATTAAACACTACCGCTGTGGGCAATGTTGTTCCTTCCGGGAATTCACACTCATTCATTTTGAAACGTCCATTCCTAAGGCTTGCAATTAATTTGACAGCTACTTTCAAGATGATTCAACCTTCTCCTACTTGGTATAATCTAATCAGATTTAGCTTCGATACTTCACTTAGAACAAAGGTGCAATTGTAAAAAAATTGCACCTTTGTTATTTAGATTAAATAAAACTGGTGTCATTACTTAGCTGTTCTCGTATCGATATTCTCTAATCGATAATTTATTTTGCCTATATCTTCTTGCAGTTGTTTTTGACCAGAGGCCAAACTCTGCAATAATTCTAATATTTGTTTTTCATTATCCAATTTTTACCGCCACCTTTTTCCCCTAAATGCTATCTATATTTTACCATAAAAGCTGGACGAATCTCGAATAAACATTTTACTCGTTCTTAAAAAGCGTTGCCTCTTAGGACAGGATTGATGCTAATTGCGTAATGGATTTGGTTGATAACGTACTGGTTGATATTAAGAAGTATTTTTATTTACTTAATTTAACTCCCAAACTTTACATCCCTTTCTCTCTTATTGACCTCGCTATCAACTCCACAGGGTGATACACCGGGATATCTTTATAGTAACTCTTAAGGCCAAACGCGATTTGCATCCGGCAAGCCGGGCAGCCTGTGACAACCGCTTCTGCACCGGTTGCCTTGATATTCCCTACTTTTTGCTTTAATAATTTCTGCGAGAGGTCAAAGTGAGTAATCCCAAAAGTTCCAGCCCCACCGCAACACTGCCCGGAATTCTCCATCTCAATTAATTCACTACCGCTATGGGCAATGATGTCCCGAGGTTCTTGCTTTACATTTTGCGCTCTGTTCAAATGGCAGGGGTCATGATAAGTTACCTGAATTCCCAACTTCTCCCCGGTGGGAAGTTCCGTATGTTTGATTAGAAACTCTGAAATATCCATTACTCGTTTGGCAAAATTTTGTGCCAACTCCTCATGCTCTGTACCTTCAAATAGTTCCGGATATTCCTTTAAAGCTGATCCACAGGTAGCACAATCATTTAGAATATAACCGATATCATCAGGTACCGACCTCATATTTTGAAGTGCCATTTCTTTAGCCCGTTCAACATGGCCGTAGCCCACTTGGGGAACCCCGCAACAAGTACCATCATTCATAGGATAGATTTCATAGCCGCAGGCTTCGAGAACCTCAAGGACGGCCTCCCCAACCTGGGGATAGAGAATATCAGTCGTACAGCTGATAAAATAAGCAACTTTTCCCTTTTTCCCTGGGCGAACGTCTCTGGCCTTTAATTCGTTGCGAAAGGAACGTTTGGGTATTGCGGGCAAAATCTTTTCCTTCTCTTTTAAAGATGGAACCAACTGTACGAGGGAAGAAAGTCCAGTGGTCTGATATAGCTTGAGGAATTTACGAGCTAATTCCATACGCTTTGGATAAGATGTCAAATGTTCCAAAGCAACATTCATAAGCAGGTTATCCCCATGTTTATCATAGATTTTCTTGCGCATTCCTTTAACAAGACGACTGACATTTACTCCTGCCGGACAGACTTCCATACAAGCCCGACAATCCAAACAATTATATAAAGTGGTTTTGGCCCGATCCTCAAGCTCAATTCTTCCTTCTTCGGATATCTTGGTTAGTCTCACCTTACCCCTAGCCACAAATTGCTCGCGCCGTTCCGCTTTATAAAGAGGGCAAACGGCGTGACACATTCCGCAGCGCCTACAGCGATTCGCTTCTTCTGCATAGTTCATTTGCCGTGCCCTCCCTTAAAGCATAATATTCCGATTAAGAATCTGATTAGGATCCAGAGTGTTTTTTAATGAACGCATTAGATCCATTGTATCAGGAGAGAACTGCCAATTCATGTATTTTTTCTTCACCAGACCGATACCGTGTTCACCGGTTAGTGTGCCCCCTAAATCCAGGGCAGCTCTAAAGATTTCATCTACAGCCTTATCAGCCCGCTCCCACTCTTCCTGAGTAAGCTCTTGTAAAAGCAAGTGCGGATGAACATTCCCATCTCCACTGTGCCCAAGGATTGCACAGGGAATATGATAACGCTCGGCAATTTCCTTGCACTTTCTAATCATATCCGGCAATTTACTCCGAGGAACGCTTGCATCTTCAACGACCATGGCTTTACAATTCTGTGACATCGCCCCGTTAGCACTCCGTCTGCCCTCCCACAGTTTTTCCTGTTCCTTATCGTCCCGAGCAACCCTTACTTCCCTAGCCCCATTCTTCAAACAAAGAGTTTCTACAAGTTTCATTTCCTTTTCTACCTGGGAAGCCGGACCATCAACTGCGATGAGAATAGCAGCCGCAGCGTCTAAGGGTAGATTGGCTGGGCGGATTCTTTCAATCAGACGCATCGACTCTTGATCCATGAGTTCAAGTGTCGCCGGAACAATTTTATTACGTACAATATCGGACACAGTCCGGGCAGCCTCGTCTAAGTCGTTATACACAGCCAGAATAGTTCTTTTTGTCTCGGGCATTGGAATAAGTCGGAGTGTTGCCTCTGTTACCACCCCTAAAGTCCCTTCGGAACCAATAAACAGGCTTCCAAGATCTAAGCCGCTTACATTTTTGATATATTTGCCCCCAAAACGGATAATTCGACCATCAGCCAAAACAATTTCCATTCCAAGAATATAGTCTTTAGTCACCCCATATTTGAAACAGTGCGGCCCACCGGCATTAACACTGATATTTCCTCCGATCGTAGACATTTTCATACTGCCAGGATCAGGGGGATAGAAAAGGCCGAGCTTCTCTACAGCTTGATGGAGTTCGTAGGTTACCACTCCAGGCTGAACAATGGCAGTAAGATTTTCTTCATCAATTTCGATGATCTGATTCATTTGGGTTAAATTGAGCGCGACACCGCCTGGAATACCAATAGTTCCTCCGGCCAGGCTTGTTCCTGCTCCCCGGGGAGTAACCGGAACCTTAAATCTGTTAGCGGCTTCTAAAATCACGCTAACTTCCTGAGTGTCTTTAGGGAATACTACGGCCCCAGGCAAAGACTCCAGGTTCGCTGCGTCATAGGCAAAACAAGACGTATCTTGGGGATCGCACTGAACTTCTATATTTTTTGAGTGGATAACTTGTAGGAAAGCCTGTAAATCCATTTTGAAAACACTCCTTGTTTCTTTAAAATAAGGCATCGTTTCACTTCCATCGATTAAATATTTTTCGACATGACTTTCTGATTACCTTTTATCCAGCGACTAATTATTTCTTCCTAATTTCTACTAATAAAATTAAGGAGATCTAATCCAATTTATTTTATGGATTAGACCCCTTCCTCATAGCTCTAAAATATATAGGTTTCTTTTAAGGACAACAACCTACTTGGCTTCAACAATCCTGTTTACTATGCTTCCGAGCTGCTCGATCCTAATCTCAATTGTATCTCCTATTTGCATAGGACCTACTCCCTCTGGTGTACCAGTCATGATAATATCGCCAGGTAGCAAGGTCATCACTTTAGATATGTAACTTACTATAAAGGGAATAGAAAAGATCAAATCAGAGGTATCTCCATCTTGCACAATTTCTCCATTTAAGAAGGCTTGAACCTTAAGCTCTGATGGATCGATTCCTCTAACAATACATGGTCCAAATGGTAGGAATGTGTCAAAGCTTTTTGCTCTGGTCCATTGACCATCCTTTTGTTGCAAATCCCGAGCGGTTACATCATTTCCAACTGTATAACCGAAGATATAGTCACTCGCTTCTTCCGGTTTGATATTACGAGCGTTCTTCCCAATAACTACAACCAGTTCTGCTTCATAGTCCAACCGGTTGATTATTGGCCAATAAACCACATCATCATGTGGGCCAATCATACTAGTAGTCGGTTTCATAAAAATTACTGGTTCTTCCGGAACATTCAGGTTGAGTTCTGCCGCATGCCTTTTATAGTTAAGTCCTACACATATGGCTTTAGATGGTTCACAGGGAGTAAGGAGCTTTACCTCATTCAAATAGTACTCCTTTCCATTTTCTTCGTATTCTCCAAAGATATCTCCATTCAGAGCGAAAATCTTCTCGCCATCTAAGCGCCCATAGTAACTTTCATTTCCAAATTGGAATCGGATAAACTTTACAGTCTTCATTTTTCTACAACCTCCAAGTTTAAAACTAATTACAAAAGAATTATAGCACAGTCAAGTCTTTATAGAACCGTCAGCTACTCAAAACAACATATTATTCACTTCATTCATGTCTAGGTGGTATTATCTAAATCTTTAGATCTAGCCCGGCGTCTAGTTGGAAAGGGAATCTGAACTCTTACCCCTTTTAAAGAGTTTCAAAACTAAAGGTGAAATAGCAAATGCCACAATAAGAAGCAGTAAAGTCAAAGTAATAGGTTTAGCAAGAAAAATACCTGGGTGACCATTGGAAATTTCAAAGGCTTGCCTGAGGGTATAAAATCGATGCCACTCATTAAGTCAACTGAACCAAAATTAAATCTGGGGAGCCCCCTGGTCGGATCGACACCTATTACAGCAATTAGGATTCCAAGACTGGCAGCAATCAAACCCTTGATTGGGTCTTCCCCGAGCAGCCATCCAATCGAAGTCAAGGCAAGTAAGATTAGGGCCGCCATTTCTGAAGGTCCAAATTTGACTCCGATATCAGCCAAGATGGGACCTAAAATGGTTAGCAGAATAATCCCGATAGTACCCCCGACAAAGGAGGAAAAGTTCGAGGAAAACAAGGCCTTTCCAGCCTTACCTTGAGTGGTTAAAGCATGTCCATCAAGACTGGTCATTACCGCAGGGGAGTCTCCTGGAATATTCAAAAGATTAGACTTGTATTGATTGCGCTATCTGTTTATCCCGATGCCCAGTAAGTCCTTGTTAATTTGCATCCACACTTACTCCTCTCTGTACATCTATGATTCGTTTAAAAGATATTTAAAGCTTGACCTGTTTATTCCGGGTTTATATGCCATACCGACAAGTACGATTTTGAAATTTATGAAATTAACTTGATATTGAAAGCCTTAAATATTTAAGCAGATTCAGTTAAACAAACCAAACTATTTTCAACTAAACCAAACTATTTACAATAAAATAATTGACTTAAGCCTACAAATAGGACTACACTTATAGAGAAAGTTAATTATAGAAGGAGGTGGTCAAGACGACTAATCATTCTCCTCTTACACCTGAAGAAGCTGCTCAAATCTTAAAAATCTCTAAATATACCCTTTACGAGCTCATCAAGCGCGGAGAAATTCCTGCGCGACGGATTGGTAAAAAAATTCGGATTGATTATGATACGCTAAAGCAATACTTACAGGGAACACAAGTGATAACTGAAGAAAAGAATGAACAAGGACATACTCTTAACTCTGATGTCTCTTTATCTCAAGGACTTCGCTTTGTAGGGAGTCATGAACCAATCGTAGGACTTCTATGTGAGTTCTTAACTCATTCACCCTCTCCCGTTCAACTGTCTGCCCTTTTTAAGGGAAGTATGGATGGGTTGATCGCACTTTACCGCAGAGATGCAGATATAACAGGCATTCATCTGTGGGATGAGCAGTCAGAAGAGTACAATCTACCTTTTGTTAGATATGTTCTTCCAGGGGAGTCTGTGAGTGTTGTCAACCTGGTTCAACGTGTCCAAGGGTGGATTGTCCCAAACGGCAACCCCTTAAAGCTTAATTCCTGGGAAGATATTACTAATGAGGGGATATGTTTTATCAACCGCCAAAAAGGCTCAGGTACGAGGCTTCACTTGGATTCCTATCTGCGGAAATTTAAAATTTCCCCTGGGCTTATTCAAGGGTATGAAATTGAAGAAACCACACATTCTGGTGTGGCTCTTAAGATCGCTAGTGGACAAGCAAATGCCGGTATCGGTATTCAGTCTGCCGCTCAACGGATGGGGCTTGATTTTATTCCACTCTTTAAAGAAAGGTATGATCTAGTCCTCCGTCAAGAAATAACTCAATCCATGGAGTGGCAGCAAGTTTTGTCAATCCTTCAATCCCCTGCGTTTCATCGGGCCATAGAGCAACAAATAGGATATGAAACATCTTTGACAGGACAAGTTATCTTTTAATGTTTGATTCTAACTAAATACATAAAAAAGGAAATCAGGTTTATTCAAAGAGAGGAGTTGTATTATATTATGAAAAGAACAATTAACAATAAGCTTTGTTATCTCACTCTAATTACGAGTTTGCTATTAGTTTTCGGGCTAGCCGGGTGTGCTTCAAAGTCTGCACCACCGCCCCAATCATCACAAACATCTCAGCCAACAAATACCGCTCTTATCTTGGCGACAACCACAAGTACCCAGGATAGTGGCCTTTTGGACGTTTTAGTTCCACAGTTTGAACAAAAAACCGGGTATAAGGTAAAAACTATTGCAGTTGGGACTGGAGCAGCACTTGCCATGGGTGAAAAAGGAGAAGCCGACGTTTTGCTCGTTCATGCTCCATCATCAGAGAAAAAGCTAATTGATGAGAAAACCGGGATCAACTATCAGCTAATCATGCACAATGACTTTGTCTTAGTCGGACCTTCTTCTGACCCTGCTAAAATAAAAGGGATAAAAACAACAAGAGATGCCTTTAAAGCAATTGCAGAGAGCAAATCTATTTTTGTCTCCCGTGGTGATGATTCCGGAACTCATAAAATGGAAAAAGACTTATGGAAAAAAGCAAATATTGCTCCCTCCGAAAGCTGGTACCAGGAAAGTGGATCAGGCATGGGGCAAACTTTAACCATAGCCTCAGACAAAGAAGGTTA
>JAJZSC010000148.1 GCA_021849995.1 Bacillota bacterium
ACTTTTCGGCAATCGCGAAAGAGTATTCCAAAGATCCGACAGCATCGGCTGGGGGTGAAATAAAAGAATGGCTCTATGATAATGATCTCCTTGACCAAGTACTGAAAAAAAATATCTTTAAGCTCCAACCAGAAGAGATAAGCGGTGTTTTTGAATATGAAGGCGGGTACTATGTAGTGAAGTTGAGGCAGAAGGAAGATATAAAGCAGAAGACGTTTGAGGAGGTTAAAGCGCAATTAAAAGAGGTTCTGTTGGATGAAAAGCACCATGTGAAGGAAGCGGAGCTGGAGAATGAACTCCTTGAGAAGTCGCAGCTCGTGATTTATAATTCTTCTCTTAGAAAGATGCTGAAGGAAGCAACCATAAACTAAGAAATAATCAAGTGAAGGAAGGTGATGGTCGTGGAAAGAAAAGAGCGTACAATTCTAATTGCCGTTATTGCAAATTTGATTCTCATTGTTTTACGCTTTTTCCTGGCAAATATTTCTGGGAGTCTGGGATTGAAAGCGAATGCCTGGCATTCGTTTACAGACGTTTTTGTATCGACAGTGGTTTTCCTGGGACTATTCATAGGGCGTATCGGGGCAAGGAAGGCAACGAAGGTCATAAGCAGGCTGGAAAATATTCTTGCCCTGTTTGTATCAGTTTTTATTTTCTATATGGGTATTGAGATATTGTTTGAAGCCTTAGGAAATGAAGGAAAAGAACTGAGATATGTTGCCGTTACGGCTGCTGGGGCATTCCTAGGTGTAATAATAAACTACTTTATGGCACGTTATAAATTGTATGTAGGAATGCAGACCAACTCCCAAAGCCTTATTGCCGATGGTTACCATTCCAAGATGGATATGTACTGTTCTATTGCAGTTTTAGTTGGCCTGACGGGTTCTTTATTTGGTATGGACAGTTTGGATAAAATAACGGCTATCATAGCTATGGTATTTATGTTTATAGCCTCTTATGAAATCTTCACAATTAATCTAAAAACACTCAGTTCAGGAGAGGCTCACAGGGATGACCACGAGCATTCAAACTTTAAGTTTTCTTTCAGAAATAAGAAAATGCTGGCGGGAGTTTGTTTGGTTTTTGCTGCAGTGTACATGGCGTCCGGGATATTTTTCGTAAAATGGGATGAACAGGGAATTGTGAGGAGATTCGGAGCGGTTACCCGAGAAAATGTATCCCCCGGGCTGCATTATAGGCTGCCTTTTCCTATCGAGAAAGTGGTGCTGGTGAAGAAGGACAACATTAGGAATGTACAGAGCGGAACAAATTTGTTACTGACAGGGGATATGAATCTTGTAAATGTAAACATGGGAATCCAATACAAGGTTTCTAACGTTGTAAATTATTCGCTTAAAGTCAGCAATCTCGACAGCCTGATCAAGGCTGTGGCCACCACAAGCATTCGCCAAGTGGTGGGTGAAAAGAATATTGACTTTTTACTTTCTACTGGAAAAGATGAAGTGGAAGTGTCTTCAAAGAAACTCCTTCAAGAGGCCTTGGATAGAAACAATACAGGCGTGCAGGTTGTAAACCTGCAGCTTTTAGAGATGACCCCTCCGCAGGAGATTATTGACAGTTTTCAAGATTTGGCTAGTGCCAGGCAGGATAAGGCAACTTATATCAATGAAGCACTGGCATTCAGCAATACAGTCATACCCGAGGCAAAGGGAAATTCCTATAAGACCATTAAAGAAGCAGAAGCCTATAAGGATGAGAAAGTTAAAACAGCCCAGGGGGACGCTTTACTTTTTGTCCAAAAATTTGAAGAATATCAAAAATCAAAGGGAGTAACTGAATACAGGCTTTATATGGAGACCATGGATAAAATCCTGCCGAAGGTCAAGAAGATACTGCTGGGCGGTAATATCAAAGTTGAGGGCACCGACTTATGGCTGACGAATGATGGAGTAGGAAATCCTATTATTAATGGAGGAGGCGGGAAAGAATGAGTGTTAAGATGAGTGAAACGTTAAAAATAAAACCTAAAATTTTAGTAGGTGTAATACTTGGTCTGGTTTTACTGACTTTAAACCTTATAATTTATACAGTCGACACCACTGAGTATGCCGTGGTAACACAATTTGGAAATCCTGTAAACACGGTGCTTCAACCCGGTTTAAGAATCAAGCTGCCTGAGCCTATACAATCTGTACAACGGTTTGATAATAGAGTTCAGATTTATGAGGCCGAGCCTTTGGAACTGCTGACTTCAGATAAAAAGAGTGTTAAGGTCGACTATTACGGGACATGGCGGATCACCGACCCTGTTACTTACCTGAAAACAGTCAAGGACAAAGTTGGAGCAGAAGCGAGATTGCAGGATGTTTTTTCCTCAAGTTTGGGTGTTAAACTGGGTCAGTATAATTTAGATGAGCTAATAAGTGTAGACACTAACAAATTAAAACTCAATGCCATGATGCAGGATACTGTTCAGAAATCTAAGGAAAAAGCAAAAGAGTACGGCATAGAAGTGGTAGATGCTCAAATAAAGGTTTTGAATTTCCCTGAAGCGAACAAGCAGAGCGTATTTGCCAGAATGAAAGCTGAGCGTGAGCAAATGGCAAAGAAATATCGCTCTGAAGGAAGCGAAGAAGCGGCTAAAATAAGGGCGGATGCTGAAAAGGAACAAAAGATACTTCTTTCAGAAGCCTATAAACAGGCGCAGAAATTAAAGGGTGAGGGGGATGCTGAAGCTATAAAAATATATGGGGAAGCATTCCAAAAGGATTCAAAATTCTATGAATTTACTCGTGCCCTTGAAACCTATGAAAAAACTATTGATGAAAAAACAACCCTTGTACTCCCTTCAAATTCCGAAATTCTTAAATACCTGGAAAATGGCAAGGTTGGAAAATGATCGTTTGTAAAATTCTAACTGAAGGAGGTATTTACTGTGAGTGAAGGAGATAATAAGCCCCCTAAAAGAGCTATCAAAGATAGTCTTCTTTTAATCTACAAAATTATAAAAGATAGGTTTTCAGCCTTATTCCATATGCTCAAGAACCGTTTCAGCGGTAAGTATAATAATACACAAAATAACAAGTTACAAATCTCAATTATAGAGGATATTGCCCAAGCGTTTAATCATATTAATCCTAAAAAAACTGCGCTAGCAATGGGATTAGGCTTTCTGTTAGTATACGTTCTGACAGGTATTTATATGGTTAATCCAGGTGAACAAGCCGTGATCAGGAGATTTGGCAGCGTCTTGGATAAACCCATTTCTGAGGGAATCCACTACCGTTTGCCGTGGCCTATTGATAAGGTGGAAAAGGTTAATGTATCGGAGGTTCGCAGAGCGGATGTGGGGGTCAGTCTACCCGACCATGTACACAAAGACAACCCTCCCCAAAACATTCAGCTGTTGACGGGTGATGAAAACATTATCAGTACCGAAGCTATTGTGCACTATAAAATTATTGATGCTCCTAAGTATTTATATAATGTAAATTCCGATGAGGAACGTTTAGTTAGAAATAGTGTAGAAGCTGCAATGGTTTATCTGACAGCAAGCATGGGTGTGGATGAGATCTTGACCAGTGAAAAAGTCAAAGCGCAGGACATGATTATGAAAAAGGCACAGGCTATCCTTGATGGCTATAATTCAGGGCTGCAGGTTTCAACCTTTAATATCAAAGCGATTGTACCCCCGGATGAGGTTGCCAATGCTTTCCGGGATGTTACAACAGCAAAGGAAGATAAAGAGAAGCAAATCAATCAAGCCAGAGGGTACTACAACAGCCTGATTCCTGAAGCTCGAGGCAAAGCTAACGAACAAATCACCAAGGCTGAGTCTTATAAAGCGGAAGCAGTAAACATAGCGAAGGGTGATTCCCAAAAATTTGAGACAATGCTGACAGAATATCAGAAAAACAGCCAAATATATTCGCAGGATACCACAAAATACCGTTTGTTCCTAGAAACGATGGAAAAAATATTACCTAAGGTTAAAAAATTTATTGTTAATCCCTCGGACGGCAAAATTAACTTAAGGCTTTTTGACCAAGCTACCAGCCAGAAAAATTAATAACTTTTTTACTTTCAAGAGGGGCTGAAACAAAACTTGTTTTCAAGTTTGTTTCAGCCCCTTCGTGCTCTGCTTCTGTGACGAAAGCCATCATCCAGCGCTATAGTATTCGTTGAGGGCTGTGCGCTTTCGTCACCTAAGTCGCGATGTTCAGCTTTTGCTGAACGAGAGTAATCAACTAATTTGTTTTTTCACTATTTTGCGTTTTGAGGAGAAATACCAAAATAAAGATGCTCCTCCGAATAAAAGTAAACCTGCTACCAAGGCTTTGATAAAATTCTGTGGATGTTTAAATATATCCCAAAAGTCACGGCCTATCCAAGACTCCCAAGCAATCATTGGTATTTTGCCCAAAATAGTAGCAAGAAAAAATGACCTAAATTTCATAGGAGACAGTCCTGCAGCGTAATTAATTGCTGCTGCCGGAATCACTGGAATCATACGTCCAATCATGACCATAAAGAAGCTTCGTGATTCGGGCAACTCTGCCCATTTTCCTAGTTTTTGGAGTTTAGGTTTAGCCCATTCTTGCCCTAAAGATCTGGCGAGGTAAAAACCTAATGAGGAACCAAAAACACTTCCGGTCAAGGATAGGAAATAACCAGCTATTGGTCCAAATAGGATAACATTTATACCTGCCAGTAATGCGAATGGAACAATTGGAAAAAGTGTTTGAGCAGAAATTATGAATAAATCTAATACGATCCCTTTCCAACCTAGTTCGTTAATTAGAATCTGCAAGGCTCCCGCATTTTGAAGGTGTGGATAAAGGAACCATATTAGAGCTAAAGACAAGAATATTGTAACTACAGAAGCAACTTTTTTTTGGTTTAAAATAATATCCACTCCCTGCTGCAACTCTCAGAAATAGTACATTGCTAAGTTTCTGTTTCACATTCAGATTCAGATTGTTTTAGGGTGAAGCTAAACTTGCTTCCTTCTTCAAGCCTGCTTTCTACCATGACTTGTCCGCCGTGTTTGTCTACAATTTCCTTAACAATTGCTAAGCCTAAGCCTGTTCCGCCTTCGCTTCTAGACCGTGCCTTGTCCACTCTGTAGAAACGGTCCCAAATAGAGGGTAAGTCCTGAGGAGGGATGCCTTGGCCAAAATCGGTAATTTCAACGATGATCTCTTCGTTCAGGGAAGTAGCGCAGATAATGATTGCTCCCTCGTGAGAAGAATAGCGAATAGCGTTATCTAAAAGGTTGTAGATTACTTGTTCTATTCGATCTTCGTCTCCATAACAGAAAGGCAAGTTCTGGGGAACATCGACCTTTACGCTTAAATGCTTACCTTCCAACTGAATTTTAAGGCTTGTTAAGGCTCTGTCTACAATCGAACGTAACGGGAATTCATCTACATCAAAAAGAGCTGTTTGAGAATCGAACCGAGAAATCTCTAGGAGATCATTAACAAGACGGCTTAAACGATGAGTTTCCTGTTGAACGATTTGAAGATATTTGGTTTCGTCTTGCCTATCTTTTGCTTTTCCTTGAATTAGGGCGTCGATATAACCTTGGATAGAGGTTAGAGGACTTCTAAGTTCATGGGAAACATTGGCTACAAAGTTGCGTCGCATTTTCTCGAGTTCAGATAACCGTTTAGTCATGTGATTGAT
This sequence comes from Bacillota bacterium, assembly GCA_021849995.1. GTDB lineage: Bacteria > Bacillota > Desulfitobacteriia > Desulfitobacteriales > Desulfitobacteriaceae > JAJZSC01. The sequence goes on from JAJZSC010000148.1 coordinate 5,653, forward strand.
CGATGAGGCCAGCACGCTTAATTCATCTTTAGATTTAACCTCCACACACTCATCAAATTTACCATCGGCAATGTTCTTAGTTATTTCACAAACTCTTTTAATTGGCCTGGTAATCTGTTTAGTTAACAAAAAGCCGATACAAATTGAGATGAGAATTCCTAACAAGGCGGCACCAAGGTAAATTTTGCTCATTATCTTGGTAGTATCATTCACCCCTTTTACCGGTGAGTATAAGATTACTCCGCCGATAAACTCATTTTCTTCAAAAATGGGGGCTATCGTTCGTATCATAGCACCCTTGAAATACTCGGTCTGTCCTGTTCGAATACTGACCTTGCCGGATTTCAGTTGATCGAGGTCCATCTCCTCTAAGGTATTTCCCAGGCAGTATAAGTGATCTGCCGAAGCAACAATGACTTTGCCGTATTTGTCTATGATCCAAGCCTCTGTTCCTAATACTCGATCTGCCCGATTAACTGTAACTAACATAGGTCCAGGGTCTAAGTTTGTCAGGAGAAACGGTTTAACTATAGCGCTAAGCTCTTGACTCCGTACTACAAGTTCTTGTTCCTTGTTTTTAATCAGATAGTTTTGTACCAGATAGACTTGCATACTGCCGACTATGGCAATTGCTACCAGGACTATCCCGATATAGCTGGCCAATAACTTTGAAAAAATGCTCTTATTCATCTTTGGGAACCACGAACCTGTAACCAAGTCCCCAGACTGTCTGAATGTATAAGGGAGCGCCAGGAACGGACTCAAGTTTTCTTCTTAATCGCTTAATAGTGTTATCGATGGCTCGAGTATCACCCATATAGTCGAATCCCCATACTCTCAGCATAATAGTTTCACGTTGGAGGACTATTCCGGGGTTACTGGCAAAAAACCAGAGTAAATTGAATTCTTTGGACGTAAGTTCTAAGGGTTGGTTAAGAATTTCTGCTTTAAAGGTTGCGTTGTCTAGATAGATGCCTGGATACTCAATGATCTGAAGGTTTTCCGCAGGAGCAGAATTAAAACGCCGTAAAACTGCTTTAACTCTGGCTAAAAGTTCGCCAGGAATAAATGGTTTTGTAATATAATCATCAGCACCAAGTTCTAACCCGAGGATTTTATCATAAGGGTCGTCCTTGGCTGTAAGCATAATAACTGGTGTATTGGTGACCTGACGAATTTTTCGGCACAACTCCCAACCGCTTAATCCAGGCAACATAATGTCCAGCACGATCAAATCAAACGGTTTTTGTAAGAAGGCTGAAAGGGCAGATTGACCGTCATAGTCTAAGGTTATATTAAAATCATCGCTTAAGTATAGATTTACCAAATTACAGATGTGTTCTTCATCATCCACGACGAGTATTTTTTTCTTGTCCATGGGTATCTCCTTATTTGAAATCAAATGTATTCTTTCCTTTTTTGTAAAGTCTATAAAAATAGGGGGATGAAGACCTTTTCCACAAACGAAGTAGATTACTTTGATATCATATTAGGTTCTGTCTAGCCAGAGTAGTCTTTGCACTATCTGTAACATTTTGTTACGGCAATGCAAAGACTACTTTTCTTTTGTTATTTAATTATTTGATTTAATATCTGAAAGCTTTTTAATGTCTAACAACTTCTACTGAAAATAAGCAAGGGGATCAGTGGGATTACCGTTTACACGGACTTCAAAATGGAGGTGTGGACCAGTGCTCCAACCAGTTGACCCTACATAACCGACTAGTTCACCTGCATTTAAGTTCTGGCCGTTTGGAAC
>JAJZSC010000149.1:0-1433 GCA_021849995.1 Bacillota bacterium
AACAGATTTGACCAGTCGCGACATTGAATTTGTTCGACAGTAAGCTTAATTGTGGCCAGAGCAAGTGAAAAGGCCCGCTGTATAAGGCATCCCCCATCCGCTCAAGCATCTCAAGACCGACAATTTCCTGTTCAAACAAGGGAGCATTATAAATCGGCAACGGAGCAAAGCTGTCGGCAATCATCTCTTTATAACGTTTCTGAATATCTTTCCACACTGTGAAATAAGTTTTGATTGCCTTGACAAAGGGAGACACCACAAATAAAATATGTTGCAATACGACATGTCGTATTGCAACATATTTAGATTAAAACATATGTAAAGGGAGCGTAAAACTGTGAATCAAAAACAAGCTACCCAAGAATTAATAGATCATTTATTTTTTTTGCATAAGGCGATACATCGCGGACTGGAGTCAGGTACGGATGGAATTACAGTCCCCCAGAAAATTGTTTTGGGCATCTTGATTGAAAATGGCAGCCTTAGTATTAAAGAATTGAGTCAAAAAGTTGGTCTTTCGCATAGTACCGTATCGGGAATCGTAGACAGATTGGAACGCAAGGGATTCGTCGAACGATTTCAGGACCCGCAAGACCGCCGATTTACCAAAGTCACCATAACCACTAAGGTTAAAGACTTTGTTCAAAAGAAAATGACACATCATATATTCTCAGGGATTGTAGATGCGTTTAAGAACGCAACAATCGAAGAACAGAAGAAAATTGTGGACGGACTGGTCATTTTACGACAGCTCTTAGACAAGGGGAAATAGGAGATGATGATTTATGCTTAAATTATTCCGGTTTCTAAAGCCCTACAAATTTTCTGTTGTCTTTGTTTTGATATTCTTGTTTTTCAATCCCTTGCTGAATTGTTCCTTCCGACCTTGATGGCAGATATTGTCGATGCCGGTATCGTCAAAGGCGATATCTCCTACATTCTCAGAATTGGCGCTCTGATGCTGCTTGTCGCCGCGGGAAGCGCCGTCTCTACTATACTGGCATTCTTTGGGTAAAGCCACCACCAAATTATTTGAAGGGATCATGAATAAATATCTGCATGTGCCCGGCGCCCAGGTGGATTATAACTATATTGGGCAAATCCTTCTTTTCATTATTGGTTTATATATAGTCAGTGCCTTCTTCAGCTATATCCAACAGTTTCTCATGGCGGGCGTGGCCCAGAAAACAGTTTTTGACATGCGCAATGATGTTAATGAAAAGTTGGCCCGTCTCCCGCTCAAATTCTTCGATTCCCGAACGCACGGCGAAATCTTAAGCCGTGTGACAAACGATGTGGATAACATCAGCAATACTTTGCAGCAAAGTCTGACCCAGCTTATTACATCAATAGTCACCATTTTTGGTATCATCATCATGATGTTAACAATAAGCCCCCTCATGACTCTTATTGCTTTAATAACCATGCCCCTT
>JAJZSC010000149.1:1443-7393 GCA_021849995.1 Bacillota bacterium
CTTTCCTTTCTGGTGACAGCGAGAATTGCCAAACGCTCGCAAAAATACTTTGCGGCCCAGCAGAGGGAGCTCGGGCTTTTGAATGGTCATGTTGAGGAGATGTTTACCGGTCACCAAATCGTCAGGGCTTTCGGACGCGAGGGTAAATCCATTGATCAATTTAACAAAATCAACGAAAAACTCTATCATTCGGCCTGGAGAGGACAGTTCAATTCCGGAATAATCATGCCGCTCATGCAATTTATCAGCAACATCGGCTATGTGTTTGTCAGTGTTATCGGTGGTATTTTGGTCACGAAAAAGAGTATTGAAATCGGTGATGTCCAGGCGTTTATTCAGTATTCCAGGCAGTTTACCCATCCAATCATGCAAGCGGCGAATATAGCCAACATCATCCAATCCACGGTGGCCTCAGCTGAGCGGGTGTTTGAACTGCTGGACGAGCTGGAAGAAATACCGGACAAAGAGGATGCCAAGGTTATCAAGGATCCGAAAGGCGAAGTCAAATTTGAAAATGTCAAGTTTGGCTATAAGGAAGACCTGGTCCTGATTGAAAAGATGAATATCGACGTAAAACAAGGACAAACCATTGCGATTGTCGGCCCAACCGGGGCAGGCAAAACTACTCTGGTAAATCTGCTGATGCGTTTCTATGAAATAAATGACGGAAAAATTACCGTGGACGGAGTTGAGATCAGGGAAATGAAACGCGGCGATTTACGCAGTCTTTTCGGGATGGTGCTGCAGGACACCTGGCTCTTTAACGGCACCATCAGGGATAATATAGCCTATGGCCGTGAAGGGGCCACCGAAGAAGAAATTGTGCGGGCTGCCAGAGCGGCTCATGCCGACCACTTTATCCGGACTCTTCCTGACGGATACAATACCATCCTCAATGAGGAAGCCTCTAACATTTCACAAGGTCAAAAGCAGCTTCTGACGATTGCCAGGGCCATACTCGCCGATCCGGCCATTCTTATTCTCGACGAAGCGACCAGCAATGTCGATACCAGAACCGAGCTCCTGATCCAAAAGGCGATGAAAGCGCTTATGAAGGGACGAACAAGCTTTGTAATTGCACACAGGCTATCTACCATCCGGGACGCTGATTTGATTCTTGTCATGAATAACGGCAGCGTTATTGAAAAGGGCAGCCATAATGACCTTCTAGCCAAGCGCGGTTTCTATGCAGACCTGTATAACAGCCAGTTTGCAGGAGCCAATCCCGAAAAGGAAGCTGTGTAAAACCAGGATCAGGCAAGTGCGCTTGAACAACCTGTTCTTCCTGAAGCAGAGACCCAGCTCCCCTCGCCTGTTCGTTACGCAGGAACTGATCGTTATCAGACAGCGTTAGAGATTGCAAGTAAAATGGGTGCCGATCCTAATACTATCTATATAGCAACAGGGAAAAAGCTAAGTGATTGTTAAATGATTCAAGTATTTTTCCACTCGTTCAAATTTGCCTGGATAAAATCAACGATGAATTGATGTTCTTCTTTACCACTACCTTTAATTGAAAAAGGCTCTCCGAAATTCATGTAAATGTGCTTATTCCTACTTATTGGGCCTAGATCTTTAAGAATTTTACCATTTCCCCAGAAATCAGTTTTGATAGCTACAGGAATTACTTTAACTCCGGCAGCCTTAGCTAATTTGATCCCTAATGAATTAAAATTTTCAGGTTCAAATGTTAATGCCCTCGTGCTCTGAGGAAATATGATAACAGAAGTGCCTTTTTTTAAAAGCTCTTTTCCTTTTTCCATTACTATTTTAAAGTCTTCCCGTGGGTTATCTCTAGTTACCACGATTGGATTCCTTGAGCGCATTATTGATCCAAAAAATGGGTGCTTAACTAAGCTGTCTTTAACAACAAAAGTAACATTCATAAAAGGTGTAATCAAACAAGGGAAAACAAAGGTTTCCAAAGTACTCATATGGTTACTAATAAATACAACTGGCTCCCGACATGAGGAGATATTGTCCAACCCTCTCAAATGAAATTTCCCGCCGCACCCTTCGATAATTTTTACGATATCTGTACTAGACTTTAGCCAAGCTTTATTATCATAGCATCCTTTATTGGCTAAAATACGAGCATTGTTTATAACATTTACCACTCCTGCTACAAAAACAAATCGAGTATTTAGTGCTAGCCGATCCAAAAAAAAGCGCGGTTTATCTGTAGGGGTGTCATATGAGCTAGTGTTAAAGAGAGGTTGCAAAACTTAATCACTCCCCAAAGAGATTTTGGAATTGTCATTTTGACTATATTTAATTATACATTACTAGATCATTTTTTTTAATCTTATAATTTTCAATCAATTCATACCCAGATAATACTATATACTCTGCGGTCTTCTAATAACTCAGAACACGGCTTCTCAATCTAGTATTTTCACTGGCACCTGCTTAACCAAGACGATTTCGGAAGTACTCACCAAATAGATAACTAAAATGAAAACACGTAGGACAAATTCTCCTACGTGCCTAGAGATTCCTCTATTTATAGCTTAGCACTTTTTTCCTCTCAGCATCAAAAGACTCCTTTTTAAAATCCTTTTAGGATTACTACTCAATAGCCTCTCCCCCAGCTATGTAGATCTCCCAAGGCTGAGTATTGGCCCATGTAAGTATAAAACTCCGCGTATAAACTTCCAACAATAGCCTGATGCTGGGACGATGGAGGTAGTGTCATATCATGAAAGGCATAAAGAAAACTAGGCTTGTGCCGAGCTTAAGAAGCGCGTTAAGGAGCTCTTCCCTAACGTACTTTCGATATTTGTTTACGGCCAGCTATTAGATATGCTCAAACATTTCTTCTCGAAACTCCTGAGCAAATTGGAGATACTCTACCTGTTCTAATATAATCCCGATTTGCTGGCAGACATCTTGTAACAAATAATATGTTTCATCCAGTTCTACAAGAATTTTGGCAGGTTTGAGTTGATTCTGTTCGATAAAGCTTATTAGTTTTTCAATGATCTTGTACCCCTCAGTCTCAATATCTGTTACTATATCAAAGGAAAGTGCCATACCACTCTGATGGTCGATGAATACACCTACTTTTGGAAAATAGGGTCTACCGTTTTCTTTGACTGGCGAAGGAAGATAAAAGGTGGCTGCTTCTATAATTAGTTGTTGGTTTACCTTGATAGTTTTTAGCTTGCGAAGACGGATTTCATCCTGGATACTAAATGAAGCATATTGGGGGTTAAACGTCTCTGCGGTTAAATATTGATCGACCCACTCCACACGCCCGTCATCATGTTTCTGACCCACTCTGGTCAAAAAAGTTAATGGAGTAGCATGTTCAAGTATTTCTTTCTCATCTTGGCAGCGAAGAGATACCTCTAACGCTTCTTTTAGAATATGAGTTAGAAATCGGCATTGCTCTGAACTCAGAAACCAAGGAACCTTTCCAGGTTCATAGCTTCGAAAAAGTGGCCATTCATTTCTGCCCCTAAATTTCAAGCCGAGGTCTTTGATATTTTTTAAATCTTCTGCTGCTAGCTCAGCCCTATTTTCGTAAGAACACATCAGGCACTTATGGGAAAACATATTATCGAAGTCCTCTGGATCTAACTCTCCGGAGAGTAGACCGAGAAGGCCGTCTAACCCCTCTGCCCCCAGATAACCTGCAATCCCAAAATGTTCGCCAGCATTACCCATTATACAACAATAAGCTACTTCTCCAGTCTCAGGGTTTGCAATCCCAAAAATATCATCATCATACATCCATTCCCAACAAGCAGCACTCTTGAACGCCTCTGCCGCTTCGAATAAAGCCTTCCATTCTTCATGTGTCGGTTTGCTCATTTTCATTCCCCTTATTCTACGATTCCAGCTTGTTTCTCAACAATCCTTATCCTATTTTGCCCTAGTTCATTCTTAATAGCAAGATGAGCTATCATCAGAGTTAAAAATCCACGATTCCGTCAATAAATTGATAACTATTTAGTGATTAATTAACAAGTATATAATTATTTGGTTTCGTTATTTTTTAATTATATTTGCACTTGACGTGTTGCTTTTAACATTTCACAATGAAGAGGTCTTATGTTATTTCACTAAGCAACATTTTGTCATGCCGAATTAAAAGGCTCAGATCTATGAAGACATTCTCAGAATACCTCCCTTAAGAAATAAGGTATCAAAAATCTAACAAAGAATGAGGGGATTTTTTTACTATGCCAAAGATACTTCAATATTCTAACGTTCAAGTTCCTGAAAAATTTTTACCAGAAGATGATAATCAAGGATTTTCCACAGTTCTTGCTGAACACCCAGAGGTTATAACGCTATTCGAACGAAGGTATGATTATCCTGGGCCAGTGGAAATCAATGGAGTTAACCCAGTTTTCCATGTCATGATCGAAGGGATTATCGAAAATCAACTACAGGATGATGAATTAAAGGCTGTCCGCGAAGTCTTCTATCGATTGCAACAGGAAAAAGGCTTTACCGCTCATGCAGCCCGTGCCACAATTGCTCAAGTTTTCATTCTTGATTTTTTTGCAGTTTTAAATGAGCATAAGCCCTTTGACACTGATGCTTATGTCCGTCGCCTCTCTTTGCTGGGTACCGATCTCAGTAAATTAGGCCGAAATGACCGTTGTCCGTGCGGAAGTGGAGCGAAATATAAACGCTGCTGCGCATCCTATGCCGAAGCTTTTGGGATTAGCCCTCTGGCGGGTAGGCTGAATTTGGGATATGGCTCCTATCTCCTTGGAATACCTGAAGATATTAAAGATCCGCTCAACCCAATTTTCCAACTAGAAGCAAGGTCTCATATTGCCGAATACATGGAGCAATTCGGTGATATTGAGGGTGCCGAGATCGTCCTCAAAGAAAATATTAAATGTGCTGAAACTTACAAAGCCGGCGAATTCTTAAAAAACGCTTGGCAGGACTATCTCATGCTCTGCGAAAATCATGCCGAGCTCGCGGAAAAGGGTTTTGAAGCAACAGAGCAACTCCTTAAGCTTGCTGAGGATGATGAAGAAAAAGGAAATCTAATCTGTGATAAGGCTGATTTATTAGCAAAAAGGGGTTACCTAGAGGCGGCTGAGTCGGAATATCGAAAACTCTTTGACAATTTTCCGGACTTTTACTTCGGACGATTTCGTTATGCCTTGATGCTTAGCGAATACGACCGTGAAGATGATGCGAAAAAAGTTTTGATCGACCTCCTGTCAACTCATACCCATCATCTCGATCAAGAGACCCACGATGAGGCCATTGCACTTCTTGACGACTTGGGAGAAGATACGACGCCGTTCGAGTATTTATTTTAATCTGCTATACATCCGTACTCTGAAGAAGACCTTCGGCCGGGGATCCGCAATGAATGTAGTACAAGCCCTTCTCCAGTTATATCCTAGAAAACCTGCCTTGAGAGATGAATTATCTAAGATATAATCCTTATCACGGAGGAAATTTTATTGTTAAAGCAGTCTTACTATTCGGTAGACGTGCAACAAAAAGGAGGGCAAAATTTGAATCTCATTCCACAGGACATAATAGATAACCTCGCAATCACAAACCGCACCATTCTTTTTAAACACCTCTAATATCCCGTTCATTTGCCCCCGGTTGAAATTCATCTGAGTAAGTATCTGGTTGCTTAAGCGGAAGGTATCATAGCAGTTTAATGCCGAAAGTTTCTCATTTAACCTGTAAAAGAACATTCTGTGAAAAAGCAGGCTCAATAATTCTAAGTCCTTGTTTTAACTCGCCTTCTCCTGATTAAAAAGGGAGTCATATTCCAGATTTGCCGTTTGAATGCCAGAAACTAGTCTACGGGTAACTTCTTCTTTAATTAATCCCAAGTTTGGCGTAAGAATTTTCCAGTGCTAGATATAGAAAGGCTTTCAGGGTTTCTCCTGATGTGATTTCGGGACTACATCAGATTCTCGGCCTTCTTTAAGACCGTTTTATACCATTTTGGTTG
>JAJZSC010000150.1 GCA_021849995.1 Bacillota bacterium
AATAGCAGCGTTATTTTAGAGAGGAGCAGTGACAATGCAGCGTCAAAAGAGCACAATTTATTGGATTGCCGGAATTTTGGGGGCAGTACTGATAATAACTGGGCTACTTCGATCTTTTGTACTTCAACCTTATATTATTCCATCTCCTTCGATGGAACCAACCTTGACAGCTGGGGACAGAATATTGGTTAACCGCTTTGCTTATCAATTTTGGGCTCCATCTAGAGGAGATGTTGTAGTATTTGCTTATCCAAAGGATCCTAAGCGGACTTTTGTCAAAAGGGTAGTTGCAGTAGAGGGCGAGATGGTCGAGCTAAAAGATAATCAGGTTTTTATAAATGGCAAGTTAGTTAATGAACCATACTTGAAAGAAGGGGATTATCCTCCTTTTGGACCGGAAGCTGTTCCAAGAGATAAAGTCTTTGTTCTAGGTGATAATAGGCGTCAAAGCGAAGATTCAAGAGAATGGGGCTTATTACCCAAGAATTATCTTATAGGCAAAGCGTGGATGATATATTACCCTCTTAACCGGTTTAAGTTTTTTTAGGGAGAGTCTGAATGAGTATTCAATGGTTTCCAGGCCATATGGCCAAGGCAAGAAGGCTGCTAACTGAACAATTAAAATGGGTTGATGTAGTTATCGAGCTTGGGGACGCCCGCTTACCTATATCCAGCAGGAATCCGTTGTTAGATGAACTTTTAGGAAAAAAACCACGCTTACTAATTCTAAATAAGGTCGATTTGGCCGATCCTGTCTGGACAGAGAACTGGGTAGAAGCGTTGAAAAAAACAAGTCCGGTATTTCCTGTAAGTGCTACAACTGGAACAGGTATTTCGAAAATTATTCCACAGATAGAAAGGCTTGCAGCGCCACTACAAGCACAACTACAAAAAAAAGGTGTCCGACCGAGACTTGTGAGGGTTATGGTTGTTGGTATTCCTAATATTGGAAAATCATCCCTGATTAACCAATTAACTGGGGGAGCACAGGCGAAGACTGGCAATAAACCAGGTGTTACACGAGGGAATCAGTGGATTCGTATTCATGACAAAGTAGAATTGTTAGATACTCCAGGTATGCTGTGGCCAAAATTTGAAGATCAGGATATCGGTCGTAAACTTGCTGCTGTGGGAGCGGTAAAGGATGAAGTATTTGATCTTGAAGAATTAGCCCACTGGCTTCTTGCTTTTCTTCAGGAGACATATCCTGAAACGATATCAAAATATAAGTCACAAGCAGGTGAGGTTAGCTTGGATACTATAGGTAAGGTTCGTGGCTGCTTGGTACAGGGCGGGAAAGTTGATACATTAAAAGCGGCCCAGATTTTTTTACGGGAGTTCAGATCGGGATCATTAGGAAGGGTAACTCTGGATCAGAACAAGGGATAGGCAATAGTCAGATTATTTCCATAAGTTAAACTGATAATATTATAAGCCTGCCTTATGTTATTATAATTTAAAGATATGTAATAATTGTTCTATCCCAGAGAGGAAGTAATACATATTTGTCGAACTGACTAAGGGGATTAAACAAAACTTGGCTTGCGCCAAGTCCTTAGACGCAGGCGGAAGCATTAGTTGCAGTTATGCCACCAGTTATTTATACTTTCTGACTGGTGCAAAAAGGGGAAGATAGTTTGAAATCTCCAGCTAATTTAAGTGTGCGTGAGGTTGAAGAAGCTTTGGGATTAGAGCCCTGTGCGGAGTTTATCAGGGCTTGCGAGCAAGATCCAAGGGTAAGTATTCAACGTCTTCTTGCGCGTCATTATAAGCACCGGGAGGCACAAATTGCAGAACAGTTACGGATAGAACGGTTGCTTAGTGAAGAGAAAAGGTTATGGGAACAGGGCTATTTGTTTATTGCTGGTATAGATGAAGCGGGCCGGGGTCCTCTAGCCGGACCAGTGGTTGCAGCGGCCTGTATCTTACCTGCCCGGTTCACGCTGCCAGGTCTCAATGACTCTAAAAAACTGACAGAACACAAACGTGATACACTTTTTACAGAGATAAAAAAGCAAGCGATTGATTTTGCCGTAGGATCAGCCGAGCCAGCAGAAATTGACGTCTTAAATATTTTACAGGCAACTAAGCTGGCTATGAGGAGAGCTGTGGAAGGTTTGAGGACCAGACCAAATTATTTAATAATTGATGCAGTAGAGTTAAATACTATAAGCATACCACAATTGCCGCTTATCAATGGAGATAACCTCAGTGCCTCTGTGGCTGCTGCATCTATCTTGGCCAAAGTGACCAGGGATAATTTAATGGCTCAACTTCATAGCCTGTATCCTGAGTACGGTTTTGATAAGAATAAAGGCTATGGTACTCAAGAACATGTGCAAGTTTTGCGGCGCTTAGGTCCATGTCCTATTCACCGGCGTAGTTTTACGCCAGTTGAAGCGTCCGCTGGATAATAAACATCCGCATACTGTAAGTGAAAGCATCTAAATTTATTGACGCCTGCTAAGGTATGTGGCACAATAGGCTTGGCCTATGAGAAACATCGTACATTAATATGAAGGGAGGGGGAAGTGAATGTCAGACAATTTTGCTGCGGTGGGGATTCTGTTAATCTTTGCAGTCGCTTTGCCGGTAATTATGATGGCAATGCCTTGGTTACTAGCTCCTAAAAAACCACATAGAGAGAAGTTGACTACTTATGAGTGTGGTAACGAAACTATTGGGCGTACCTGGCTCGGCTTTAAGAGCAACTATTTTCTTTATGCACTTGTTTTTACAGCCTTTGATGTTGAGACCGTGTTTCTTTATCCCTGGGCGTTGACATTCCGCAAGCTAGGGGCTTTTGCATTCATTGAAATGTTTATCTTCATCGTAATCCTCTTGGTAGGTTTCTGGTATGCTTGGAAGGAAGGTGCTTTAGAGTGGATGTAACAAAGGAGAAAGAGCTCCGTGAGGCCGAAGCAATGATAGAAAAAAATGTTCTTGTTACCTCTATTGATAAGGTTCTTAACTGGGCTCGGGGACATTCTTTCTGGCCTGTTACATTTGGATTGGCTTGCTGTGCTATCGAAATGATGGCGGCTGGAGGACCCCGTTATGATATCTCTCGTTTCGGATATGAGGTTTTCCGTGCTTCACCAAGACAAGCCGATGTTATGATCGTTGCTGGTACTGTGACTCGTAAAATGGCTCCTCTTTTGCGACGTATCTATGATCAGATGCCTGAGCCGAAATGGGTTATCGCCATGGGAAGTTGTGCAAATGCAGGGGGACCGTTTGTTGATTCATACTCTATGATACCTGGTGTTGATAAAGTTGTACCTGTTGATGTTTATATACCCGGTTGTCCTCCAAGACCGGAGTCCCTAATCTTCGGGCTTTTGCAACTTCAGCAAAAAGTTTCAAATCCCGCTAAGGTGAGGTTATTGAAACATGGAAAATAAAGAGCTATTGAGAAAACGTGTTGATGAATTGGCTTCCAAGGTAAACGGGGAAGTTGAAGAAATCCTTGGAATGCTTGTTTTAAAGGTCAAAGGACCTTATGCACTGGAGGCGCTAACTACAGCTAAAAGCTTCACAGATATTCCTTGTGACTTTCTCCACGACTTGACAGCAGTGGACAAAATAGATCATTTTGAAGTAGTTTATCAGCTTACTAGTTGGAAAGGACCTCAAAAACTGCGGATTAAGGCAGTTGTAGATAGGGAAAATCCTGTGATTGACTCTGCAACCCGCTTGTGGCAAGGGGCCAACTATATGGAACGTGAAGCCTATGATATGTTCGGGATTCAGTTCAAGGGGCACCCAAATCTTAAGCGGATTTATTTGTGGGACGACTTCGAAGGGTATCCGCTCCGTAAGGACTATGTGACTGAAACTGCTGAACAGAGATCAGTAGTATTCAAATTACCGGCTGAGTAAGGGGGTTAGACCATGGCAGTTGAAAGGACAGAAGAACTCGTCTTAAACATGGGCCCCCAGCACCCTAGTATGCACGGTGTATTCCGTATGGTGGTCCATTTAGAAGGGGAAGTAGTTACCAAAATTGATCCCAAGATTGGGTATCTGCATCGTGGGATAGAAAAGCTGGCCGAAAGTCGGACATATCCGCAATTTATTCCTTATACAGATCGTCTGGACTATTTATCCTCTCCACATAACAACCTCGCCTATGTATTGGCTGTAGAGAAGTTGATGGGAGTGGAAATTCCAGAGAGGGCTGAATACTTGCGCGTAATCTTTGCCGAGTTGGCACGGATAGCCAGCCATCAAGTAATGATAGGCAGTACAGCTCTTGATATAGCTGGCTGGACTGCATGGTCCTATTGCTTTAGAGACCGTGAGCGGATTCTGGATATGTATGAGATGACTGCCGGCAGCCGTCTAACAGTAAATAACATGCGGATCGGTGGTATTAGCAATGATCCGCCTCCAGGGTTTTGGGATGCCTTAAAATCCTTCCTAGACGATATTCCTGAGATGATTGAGGAATATTATGGAATTTTCTTCGGCAATGAGATTACGATGGGTCGGATGAAAAGCGTAGGTATCTTGCCTAAAGAGTTAGCAGAGAATTTATCCATAACCGGACCGGTCATTCGATCTTCTGGTGTAAATTATGATGTACGTAAGGCTGATCCTTACGGCATCTACGACAGATTTGATTTCGATGTTCCGGTTCTTCATGGTTGTGATTCTTACGACCGCACTCTAATTCGTCTGCTTGAGATAAAAGAAAGCGCTAAAATCATTAAACAGGCAATGCGAGATATCCCTGAAGGTCCAGTGATGGCAAAAATTCCAAAAGTGATCAAACCACCTGTCGGCGAGGTTTATCACAGAGTAGAAAACCCCAAAGGTGAGCTTGGATTCTATATCGTGAGTGATGGCACGACTAAACCTGCACGTTTGCACATTAAATCGCCTACATTTGTCAACATGCAAATGCTCCCACTCATATCCTTAGGCTGGAAAATCCAAGACGTGATTGCGATTTTCGCGACTATTGATGCTGTGTTGGGTGAAGTTGATAAGTAGGAAATTTCCAACGAGGGGAGAACAAGATGGACACTTTAAATAATCTGTTTCTGATTATTGCGGCTGCCATCCGTGGTTTGTTTGCGGATCCCCATTCTGTTTGGGCTGATATCACGATGGATGTAGTTGCTTTTCTAGCGGTTATTATCATCATTGTTCTAGCAGCGCTAGTGTTGATTTTGCTGGAGAGAAAAGTAGCTGGATGGACATCACAAAGACCAGGGCCCAATCGTTTAGGTCCGCGTGGATGGTTTCAGACAATTGCAGATGCACTTAAACTCATGGGAAAAGAAGATGTTACACCTGCTAATGCCGATAGATTAATTTTTAAAGTAGCACCAATGATAATGTTTAGCTTACCTTTAATGACCTTGGCAGTAATTCCATATGGTAAGGGAATGTCTCCAATTGATCTAGATCTTGGGATCTTCTATTTTCTAGCGATCTCGGCTCTTTCTACCTTGGCACTCCTCATGGCTGGATGGGGCTCAAACAATAAGTACTCCCTTCTCGGAGGAATGAGAGCTGTTGCCCAGATGATCAGTTATGAAATACCTCTTATTTTCTCGCTGCTCGGGGTTGTAATGTTGACTGAGTCATTAAGCCTTACCAAGATTGTTGAAGCGCAAGGTGTAGTTCCGTTTATTGTGCTTCAGCCATTGGCATTTGTAATTTATATCATTGCAGGGATTGCTGAAGTAAACCGTGCGCCCTTTGACTTAGTAGAAGCGGATCAGGAAGTTGTTGCGGGTCCATTCACTGAGTATACCGGACTACGCTGGGGTTTATTCTTCCTCGGAGAGTATGGTAACATGACCGCAGTCTCAGCGCTTGCTGCTACTGTATTCCTTGGAGGGTGGCAGGGACCTGCAATATTGCCGGGCTGGATCTGGTTCTGGTTAAAAACTGGTTTGGTTATCTTTTTCATGATGTGGGTAAGATGGACTTTCCCCCGGATGAGAATCGATCATTTAATGCATTTTGCCTGGAAATGGTTGCTCCCATTATCTATTTTAAACATCTTGTTAACGGGCCTGGGCATTTATATTTACCAGCTCATCCCGCGCATAGGAGGGTGATAGCATGTTTGGTAAAGGACTGGCAACTGGTCTCAAAATTACACTTAAACGTATGCTTCAGCCCAACATCACTGAATTTTATCCAGATGTAAAAGCTGACCTTCCGAAAACTGTTCGGAGTTCCATGGGGCTTGAACCAGAGAAATGCATATCGTGTAATTTATGTGCGATGGCATGTCCTAATAAAGTCATCGAGTTAACTAGTGAAAAGGACGAAAACAATAAGAAGGTTCTTAAGACTTATAATATGGATGTGGGACGCTGTCTTTTCTGTGGGCTGTGTACAGAGGCATGCCCGACTAAGGCCTTAAAAGTAACCCAGGAGTATGAAAATGCGGTTTACCATCCGGAACACATGCAATGGGATATGATAAAGCGGGCTAAAGAGGTCAGCAGGAAGGAGGAAAAAGAGTGAGTACTGTGGTTTTCTTCATTTTTGCTATAATGGCCGTGGCCGCGGCTTGGGGAGTCGTTACTTCCAAGAACATCGTCCACAGCGCGCTCTTTCTTGCACTGTCTTTTATCGGGGTTGCAGTTCTTTATGTTTTACTCAATGCCGAATTTATCGCCGCAGCCCAAATATTGGTTTATGCTGGAGCAGTCACCATTATGATTATTTTTGCCGTGATGTTGACGTTAAGAGGGGATATCAATGAAAGCAGCCCAGAAAATAAAAAGTGGGGTATTGGTGCTATCGTTGCGGCTCTCGTATTTGTAGTTATTGGTCTGGTTATTCTAACCAATTCCGATTGGAGAGTTCTTCCAACTCCTTGGACTGGGGTTGATACTGTTAAAGATCTTTCAGCCCTGCTCCTGCAAGTTTACGTTGTTCCATTTGAAGCAGCTGCTATCCTCTTGACTTTTGCATTGATAGGAGCTGTTATTCTCGCGAAGGGAGTGAAAGAGAACAAATGAGTTTGAATTTTAGTGTTGGGCTTTCCACATACCTTCTCGTTGGAGCAATGCTTTTCTGTCTAGGACTTTACGGTGTATTTGCAAAACGCAATCTCGTTGCTATCCTGATGTCAATTGAGTTAATGCTCAATGCAGTTAATATTAATTTTGTAGCCTTTAACCGTTTTGTTCCTACTCAGAACCTGTCCGGGCATATTGCTGCGCTCTTCGTTATAGTTGTTGCTGCAGCAGAAGTTGCAGTTGGTTTAGCTCTTGTGCTTACAATTTATCGCAATCGTCGCTCGACTAATGTTGATGAATTCAACTGGTTGAAGTGGTAAGAGAGTCTATGGAGAAGGTAGGTGTTCAAGGAAATGCATAGTCTTTATCAGTGGGCGTGGTTAATCCCCACTTTGCCG
>JAJZSC010000151.1 GCA_021849995.1 Bacillota bacterium
TACGTTCTCTGGAGTTAGTTCTATTTTGTGGTGCCCGATGATCTCGCGGGCAATAGCTATTAACTTCCCGCATATCTGGCAGTAAGGTCCACGTTCAGCGATAAGGTTAAGTCTGAGGTTTATCCATTCATCCCTCGTATAAAATTGCTGTAAGACTGCATACTTAGCCACATCATCACCACGCCTTTGTATCTGTCATACGGTTGTTAAAGCACGTTGAGTGCTCCATCCTCTTCTGATCCTATTTTCTAATCTCTGCCTCGGTATTCCTAAATCATCGCACCACATCGCCATTGTTTGTGTTTTACCTTTAAACGTCAACATGTGGTTGTTAGATTTATTGTTTGCTTGAATCTTATTGTTCACCCACCTGCAATTAGATGGTTCATAATTACCATTAGTGTTTTTTCTGTCAATACTTAAGTTATCAGCATATCCATTTGTTATGGCCCATCTATGAAATGATTCAAACTCGTGCCACTCTTCACAAACCTTTATTCCTCTTCCACCATAACTTTCATAACTGCTATCATATGGACTTTCGCACCTCTTTTTCATGGCTGTCCAAATCCCATAGATACGAGTGTTTGCTTTCCCATGAGTTGTAAATCTCTTTGAAGTAAGCTCTTTTTGCATACATCCACAACTTTGTGTTCTGCCTGAGATAAGGCGATAGGACATGACTGTCGTTTCGTTATCACAATCGCAGTGACAAAACCATCTTGCGCTTCCTCTTTTATCGCTTTCAGCGCGAGTAATAACAGTTAATCGCCCAAACTTCTGCCCGGTTAAATCTCTTAGTTCACTCATTTGCATTACCGCCTTTCGTAATTCGCCTAATAATAAAAGCACTAGAAGGCTCTAGGCTTGAGCTTTTCGACCCGTCAGTCTATCTAGTGCATAATTAATTAAGTTGTTACCATGATTTTGTATCTGGATGAAGTTCTTTCATCTCGAAGAATAACTTAATCGCTTGGATATTCCCACGCTTACACTGGTTAATTAAAGCCTTCCACACCTCGGATAATTCGCCATCTGTATATTGGCCAATCTGTGAATTTATATAGTCAACATAACGCTTGTCCTTCATCCATTTGTAAAATGTTCTTCTAGGCACACCAACCTCAAGCATTTTATCAGTCTTTGTCCGCCTATCCTCTGGATTAAGAAGGAGATCAGCCATTGCTATTTGTTTTGCGCTTGGCCTCCAAGTTGTGCACTTTTGTGCCTTTTTTCCTGCCACCATCACCACCCGCTTTTACTTCTGCTAGGATGTCTGGCACCTCCTGGTCAAATCCGTTCCACTCGATGCCGAATCTATCTAGGATATCCCTGAAATCTTCCACGTCATGATTCTCAATTCTGAACCCTCTTTCACCAATACCTATATGCCTTAGTTCATGCAGCATAAGGATCTTCTTTTGATTATCGCTCATGTGATAGATATTAGGCTCGTAGAAAGTTACTATAAAATCAAAGGGAAGATAGGCGGTATATGTTCCGTTGATCTTCCTGCAATCTGCGTTAACTTGTCGGCCTTTGTCTTTCTTGGTTTCATAACTGCGAACATAGCCAATCTTTGCTTCGTAGTCTCGAATAACGCTGAGCTCTGGCATGGCTGATATTAATTTCTCGCCAAGTACCCTTAAGTCGTCAGCCACTTCATAATCAACTAGACTAAGTTGCTTTCTAAGATCAATTATGATCTCTGTTTTCGATTCCGTCTTAAGATCTCGGTATACCTTAGATAGCGATTGCAATGCCTCGCACGGGAAGTCTGGATCGCATTTTCTGCCGCATTTCTGGCATATTAGTCTCAATCTATCCTCACGCCTTTATTCCCACGCATCATCCGATCAAACGCATTAAACTGCGGACTTATCTCATAAAGCTCATCTAATATCTTACGGACCTTACACTTACCATCATAGTTATCGCAGTTCCCGCAATTAGGATTAAGTCCTGCTTTTGTGGGCTCATATCCTACGCACGAGAAAGCTGGCTTAGTCAATTGCATCACCGCCTTAAGGAAATAGAAAAAGCCGCCCACTTAGGACGGCTTTCGTGTATCGCTCTCTAGTACCCTATCGGAACGCGGCTCAAAGGCTCTGTAGTTCGCATCGAGTAGTATTCTGAACGACTTCTGACATTACAATCTTATCATGCCTCAAATCAAAAAACTGTTACTTTTCTGGGAAAAAACTGTTACTTTTCTGGGAAAATATATTTTAACGCCTAAGGTAGAGGTATCTCTGCAATAAGGGCCCCAGTATCTGCCAAAGTATTTCAAGGGCCTCTCTGTTAATTTTCCTCAGACCATCAGTCTGGATATAACCTCTGCCAACTGAATGGCGATCATTAAACACTGATTCGATGTTTCTCCAGCTCATCACATCAAAGTATTTGGATTCGATTACAGTCCTCTGCTCGCAAGTAAGCGCTTTTAATGCCTCGTCAATTTGATCTAACTCAATTTTTTTGTATCGCATTCGAGATTTATCTTCCTCGATCCATTCCTCGACAAGTTCCCTAGTTACCTCTCTTCGACCTGCAATGCGTTCTGTTGGTGAAGTATCGCTCGCCGAATGAGGCATACCCATTATTCTGCTGACACTATTTTCGAATAACCAAAGCTCCCCACTCTTCAAGGCTTCTTCCCATACAGCTATTCGTTGCAAGGTTGTGTTTACTTCGGCTTTATGCTTTTTATAAAGCTTCAAGCGTTCCTCTAGGATGTTCTGACTTTCCTTTATCATTGCTATGGGAATTACCCCCTATCTTCCTCGACACACTCGTCAATTATAGTTATGTCTGGACTCAACCCCTCCAGCGACCTCCGACTCTCCCTCTGCCGCCATCGGCATCTTGGCCTATGTTTGAGAGGTAGCGCGTGGAGTTTGCGGTAGTTGTTACGTAATTTCTGCGTAAAATGTTTCGAGAGTAATCTCAGTCGCTCAGTCCATTCCTTCTCAATCTCGGCATTAATCTGTACTGCTTTGATTTGTTCTAATAATTCAACAGACAATCCAGTTGGTTCCTGATCTGTGAATTGACCAACGAATACTTCGTACATCTTTTCGGCTGCTTTACGGAATTCATCACCCAAGGCGCTCAGTGCTTCTCTGGATGCATCTAGCCATCGCTGACAATCGTATTCAATTTGCAACTGCGCAATCGTTACCCGCTTAGATACCTTCGAAAACATCACCCATCTTTGTCGCATGTCCGCATCGCATAGCGTTGTGATTTGTTGAGTCGTATCCAGATCACGCATCCCCTTTCGGCCTCGGGATATACTGCACTAACTCAACTGATCCTTTCATTGTCAACAACCACTCGGTAAACTGGTAAACGGTTAGTTCATCACAACATTCGTCTAGGTCGTGGTAGATATTCGCTTGATCCTGTAGTATGAAAATTAGGTCAGCTAGATCACGGTATTTAACCTCGACTAGTACTTTACCCCTATTGATCACTGATAACGATTCTGTATCTTTAACTTCTGGCATCTTAACGATCTCCCTTCTTCCTCACACAATTACCCAACTTCCGCCGCAATGAGGGCATTCTGACCACGTTAATACGTAACCGTCTACTATTGGGTCTAATATTCGTCCTTCAACCGGCTTATAGAATGTTTTAAGGCAGGACTTACACTGCTTTCTTTTCGGCCCGAATAACTTCCACATCCACACTTTCATGTTTTACCTCCACACAATACGGACACTCTCCCTCGTCCGGTTCGAGATTAGCCACCGGCACATCATACTGGATAAACAACTCTCTCAACCTGCAATCCCCAGTCCTATCCTCACAACTCTGGCAAACACCTAAGGCCTGTCCACATATCTCATAAAAATCATCCGTCTTCACTGGCGTCACTCCGTCGATCTCCTGCATCCGTTTATATTCCCTAGCTGCCTCATCCGAGTACTTGACGACGATTTCCATCTTCGACACCTGATTAAGCACTTTCCGAATCTCTAACGGATCTAGCCCTTTGAATAACGAGTCCATCGCCCTGCTCATAAATGCCTTCGCCATGCGGAGAGATTTCACGGCATCCTTATCTCGGTTGTGCTTGGCCCACTCGTTCGCCGTGTCTGTAACGTAGGCCACGAAGGACGCTATCGTTAGGGCTTGGGTTTTCTCGGTTCGGTTGAGGTAGGATTTCATCTCGCCGCCCCTCTCCATCGTGATCGTTTACCTAGTTTGCCAACCTCACTCTTGGTCATTGCTGGAGTTGAACAGGCTTTTGTTAAATCCCAACCACAGTGCATTCGATGTAAAAACAATCTGTAAATACCCAGTTCCTTGGCCCTATCTGAATACTCCACAGGATATCTTCGGTATCTCCTAGGTGAATTCAAGGGACTAATCTTAGGCGTGGTTGCTGACTGCTCATTCGTCCACCCTAATCTGAGCCGTTGATAAAACGTGTGATAAGGTATGCCGTTTTGTTCAGCAATCTTAGCCCATTCTTTATGGTTTTTAAATTTTTGTACGGGCTGAGTGATCGCTCGTTCCTTATGCCAACCAAATCGACGGATACGAGTTTCGAGTACTTTGGGGCTGATTCCGTTTTGCTCGGCGATTCGATAATCCTCAGGAGTGATATAGAACGAGTAGGTCATAATCCAATACCCTCCTTATCCGCAACTTGACCAACCGCACACTGGACAGTGGACACATCCGCCCTCGTGTCTCAGAGTATTTCCGCAGTAGGTACAGGATTCTTCGTCGTAACCCATACCAGATACCCCTTCTCTCTGAGTTTTTTCTCGTGCTGATCAAGCACAGTCTCAAGGTCAAGATTATGTTTCTCGCATAAAGTAAATACAGCTGTAACCGAGGATTGGGCAACATCCATATACTCCATAACCAAGTGAGATATTAAGTCTAAGTCTCTTTCGGTTCCCACAATCTCTCCGCTGGCTCCTGATTCCTTGCCGATCAGTTCCATTACTTCACCTATTTCTTCGAGAAGCTTGAAAGTGCAAGATTGTTCCGTGGGAGTTAAGCCATTCAACTGATGAAATAATATAACCTTAACATCAGCCCAATGGCTGTGATCCTTGCATTCTTTGCATGGTTTCTGGTAGCCGTGCAAATGTTTATGACTGCAGGTTTCACAACTGTTCAAGTCAGCCATTCTTACAATGTGGTGCTTTTGGTCATCGGATCTCAATGTTACCATTACTTCTTTTTCAAGGTTGTAGTAAATATTTATAATCTTCCCGACAATGTTCTTGCCGTCTTTGGAAAATGTTACCCTATCGTGTAAGTCATACATTGGCTTTCATTCCCTCCATAATTCAACCTGCTTCTCCGTGAAAACTCCCTCAGGCAGCTTCTCGTTTGTTATCTTCCCGACCCTTGTGAGTTTAAAAATTGTTACCAGCTTGTCCTTAAAAGGATTAAGTCGGTGCCTGATATCTTTATCCCATTCAGTTTGATTCCAATCTCCGGGTACCAATCGATAACCTCTCTGGGTAAGAATTAACTCAGCTCCGCCACACCGCAGACCATGAAGTAAATAATACAGATCACGTTCCGATTGCCAGCAATTCCAAAGCAACTCTTTCCAATGTCGATGATCGGTCACTAGGTCCGATCGGGGATCCCCGGGATGTCGTTCCTTCATGACCATTTACTCACCAGCTTCCAAGCTCTCGATACAGACGTAAATACCTGGTACCTTTGCCCAAAACTTTTCCGTAATCTCCGATGCTACTTGTGCATCATCATACCAGTACCCTATATCCGTCATCACATCCTTAAGTAACTTTATCATGTTATCGGTATCAGGCTTAGTGGTCTTATATTCACCGTCTTGATTGTGCTTATGAGTAATCGGGAAACACCACTTTGTGACAAGTCTTAATGCCCCATATAACCTCTCATTAGGCACATGACCAGCGAGATGAGCTGTTAACTTGGACCGTACTGCTTTAAGTTCATCCGGTTCGTAAAACTGTGGCTTTCCATTTACACATCTAGCTTTCTTCATCTGATGAGTAGATTCCGGAGGTACCATTGCCATAAAAAACTCTGTCCTCATTTAAAAACGCCTCCCTGTAACTCCACATATAGCCATTTGCCTGTTTTCTTTTTCCTTTACAGACTGAGAAAATGTTACAACGAGGTGTTCCGGTTTCTCGTTCTGCCTCTCTTACACTTGGATAATTTTTAATAAAATCTCCTTGCAAAGTATATTGATTTACAGATTTGCTTGTTGTTTTTCTGCCATTTTCGGCAGCTATTTTGGAAACTGCTATTTTGCATTTTTCACTAATAACGCTTAATCCAGTTTGATAAGCGTGTTTTATATTTCCAGAAGCTGTAACCCATTCAAGATTCTCCATTCTTGGATCATCCTTAAATCCGTTAATGTGATTTACTATAGGCTTATTTTCTGGATTTGGAATAAACGCTTCGGCGACGAGCCTATGGATAAAAGTGATTTTTACTACACCGTTTTTGCTGAGGTTTACTCTTAAATAACCATCACTCCCCTTAATCGGCTTCAATATTTTCTTAGTGTACTCGCTGAATATCTCACCTTTACTATTTACCTTGTAAAGACCTTCATAGTTTCCAATGTCCTCCCATTCTGTCCGCATTTACTTCACCAGCTTTAGTGACGTTTCTGCTGGAAACAGATTCATTGGCCCCTCAATGCTTTCCCAGTTGACTCCATCGCCTAACAGATCAGGTATCTGACTCATAGTGCCCTGCCAATTAAGCCCAAGCTTCTCGACCATGTTCAGCCAGTCCTCAACGTCATGACCGACAATATCAATTTCAGACCCGTCCTTCTTTTGAACCAACTGAATATGTCTGAGCTCATGATAGATTAATGCCACTATCTGTTCTCGACTCATTGCGTAGGTATTTTCCTTGAAGATCTCTAACATGTACTCGAAATACTTCCCCGTTACCTGATAAATGATTTCCTCAAACTTCGGAGGAATCTTACTGATCTGCGCATAGACGGTTGAATTATTCTTCTTTCGCTTGTCCTCAGTGTTCTCGATGAAGAGAATATTTTTAACTGGTACATATTCGAGTTCTCTAAATTTTGCTTTTAAGGATTCAGCGATTGGTCGGTAATTTTCATTTATTTTATGTTTGCCATTAAACTCTTCGACAGCGATAATTCCTTTTTGAGCGTCCATCTTTCTACCTCCTAATTTTTGTATGTTGCTTTTTCGGCCCTCTCAAAAACTCCTTCGTCAAGGGATAGGGGAAGGAAGGTAAGGAGGCTTAGCCGACGCCTCCTTACTTTCCCCTCTTGACACCGCGTGAGGGAAAGGGAAATTTACCTATACGTAGTATAGATTTTCCCTTTCCCTGTCCAAAAAGGAAAAAGTCGA
>JAJZSC010000152.1 GCA_021849995.1 Bacillota bacterium
CGTCAAGGGATAGGGGAAGGAAGGTAAGGAGGCTTAGCCGACGCCTCCTTACTTTCCCCTCTTGACACCGCGTGAGGGAAAGGGAAATTTACCTATACGTAGTATAGATTTTCCCTTTCCCTGTCCCTCAGGGAAAAAGTCGATAAAACACCGAGTTTTTCATCCATTAGGGAAAGTTATAGGGAAAAAATAAAACGTCGACTTTTTCTTCATTGAGGGAAAGTAATTCTCGAATGTTTTTCCCTACTTTCCTTCTTGGAAAAGTTATTTCCATTCGGCTTTTTCCCTAATAAAACCTTGAACAACTTCATACTTTGGATGCTCCTTAATTCTATTTCTTACCGTTTTTTCGACTGCACCCATGTATTCAGCAAGTGCCTCCACAGTAATATTCCCATCAAAGGTACATCCTTTTATAGCGGTTTCTAATGAATCTAATCGCTCTTGTTTACGTTCCTCTGGTTTCTTTTTCTTATTAAAATTACCTTTCCACGCTGGAGCTGCTCCCTCGGCATCAACATCCTTCAAGCTACCGACATCATCCACATAATGAATAGGATAATCAAACCAAAGATTCACCGGGTCAAACTTAGGAAACTCTCTTAATGTCCCATCGATTCTCCACGCTGTCCGCTGCTTAACAGCCCTCCTGGCGGCATGAATATCCCTCTGCATAGAATCGTAAACATCTGCACTCAAAAGACGTTTACTGACATCCTGCATGGATTTCTCGCTGCATAAATCATCTTGAGAAACTTCATCATCCCAATTATCAACGTGCTTATTTAGCCAGTTCTTACACACATGAGCGACTGCCTTATTTTCCTCTTGCTTAAGTAGAGAATCAGTTAAATCCAACTCAATAAGGTCCATGAGCGCATCTGGATCACGGGCAAACACTCCTGATCCTGATGCTCTGTCCATGCTCTTCTTGTTACCCTGACCACCTTTGCTGTGATGGTGGCAATAGATCACTGCCGCCCCAAGTTCGGTGCATACCCGGTCAAATTGATTACAGAAATTAGCCATCTGGTCAGCTGAGTTCTCATCGCCCGTGATAACCTTGTAGATTGGGTCGATGATGATGGCAATATAATTCTTCTTAGCAGCTCTCCGGATCAACTTTGGCGCCAACTTATCCATGGGTACCGACTTACCGCGCAAATTCCAGATATCAATATTGGCTAAGTTATTAGGTTTCCAACCTAAGGCCTGATATACATCCTTGAAACGATGTAAGCAGCTGGCTCGATCAAGTTCTAGATTGACATACATGATCTTTCCCTGGGCACAATTCCATCCCATCCATTTACGCCCCTCAGCAAGGGCACAACACAACTCGATCAGGGCAAATGACTTACCAGCTTTAGACGGCCCAGCCATGAGCATCTTATGGCCCTGCCTGAGCACACCGTGAATTAGAGGAGGCGATAGTTCCGGGAGGTTGTCCCATATACTAGCCATACTCTCCGGTTCTGGTAGGTCGTCATTGATACCTTCGATCCATTCCTGCCAGTCTTTCCAGTTCTCTTTTCCGATGTTTGTGTCTACTAAGAACTGCTTAAGTCCATTCCTCATGACGCCTGGCATCCGTGAAAGTCTGGAAGGATTACGGTTTTGAGTGTCTACCTTAAGGCCGTTTTTCCGGCATACATCATAGAGATAATCAACTCGTTTACGGTATTCGTCATAAGTGTCTGCATCGATTCTCACGATGGCATGGAGGCTCTTTTTGCCGCTGTGAACGAGGCAAGCGACTGGCAGTTCTAGTTCTCTAATAATGGCGTTTTGTTTGTCGATTTCCATTTCATCTGATTCAACTAAGGCGAACTTGAAGTCAGTAACATTCTCATTCTTAACACCTTTACCATCGAGAGGATTAAAGCGAATCCACGCCCCCACCTCGGGCTTATAGTCTCCTATGACAGCCCCGATATCACCTTTACACTGATTTAGTTGTTGAATTAGTTCACCGGCAGTACGGTCCCAGCATCCCTTTGAGGGTAGGTATTTTCCGTCTTTCTCCCAGCTCTCTGTGACGTATCCCACGTTCTCCGATGCCTCGAATAGAGTCTCAAGGTACTTCACGAGTTGCGTTGCTTGATCCCATTTTTCCGGTTCAATAACTTCCTTGCCCTCGACCCAGTCTTTATTAATAACGACACGTTCATCCTTAGATCCGATGATGTCATTCCAGCCGAGCTCATGGCTTTCGTCTGATCGCTCTGGCCTCCATCCTTGGTCTTTTGCGTACTGAACGACTGTACCGGCTGTTACTGGCTTAGTTGAACCGTGAAATCCATCCCATTTTTTAAAGCAATCGCCAGCGTGATATCGTTGGGAGTCACTACGGCTCCAAGAATCCCAGTCGGACGCGGTATACCCTGCATCCTTCAATGCCATTCCGACATTAACCCATTCTTGGTAATTGAGAATTGATGGGTCGATATTATTTAAGACTTCAAGCAAGTCATACTGCTTTTCCAATGTTAGGCCTCCATCCGTTCAAACTCTATTACCCATACCCATGGATTTAAATCACAACCATAGCCACGTTTTGCGTTCAGGCTATCCCAAAGTTCAATAAATGCATCTTTGGCTGTAAAGTCAAATTCGGCAACATCATCAAACTTTCCATCGCCTATTTTGTCGTGAAAATCAATGCAGCCTTCTGATCGTGCATCCTCTTCCGTTATGTCCTGCAACCTCTCAACTTTAACGCTTTTTACTTTCAAGAAGATCCTAGCTGCAGAACGCGGCATAAATATCGACGGCCGCCAAACCTCATCTTTGCAGTTCCGACCATCACCCCAATAAGGGAATTTTTCAGGAACCCCATCAGCTTTATACACATACCCTTCATAGTCATCCGGAGTCCATGTATTTGCCCACGTTTCTCTTACCCAAAGAACGTCTCCAACTCGATAAGGTTGATTTATCGGCACACACATCTTTAGATGGCGAGTTGTCATTTTTGTCTCTGGATTATAAACATCTGGTGGAGTATCGTTTTGGACTTCAATCAAAATATCTCTACGTTTTTCTATATTAGTGTTGCTGTATTTCTTTTTGACAACTCTCCTCGTCATCGTCTTTCGTCCTGCCAAAATCGCCTGAACCATTGGTGTGCTGAATAAAATAGGCTTTTCACTCATTACAACCACACACCTTCCATATTGGAATCAGAACTAGTAACTGGCGGCTTATATTCATGCGGAGCAATTTCATGCGGTACACGCCAACCATTCCCCGCGATCCTGTCAATAAGCTTTTTGGCGGCCTCGAATTGCCAAGTACCAACATGATTAAAGCCTCTTCCTTCAAGAAAACGGATCTGCTTTGGTGTAGTCAATCCCTCTGATCGGCGCTTATCGAGTCTGTCAAGGATTTTTCCTGCCTTGCCAGCACTCTCTATCTCGTCAGGAAAAATTCCTAATTTTTCAAGAGTCTGGATCTGCTTGTCTGACGGTGGCCCCATTTCCCATCCAAAACTCGGTACATATCCCGCCAAGTCTTCAGCCTGAATACTCATTTCAAACTGCAGCGGATCAACTAGTTTGCGCTTACGATGCTTCATTTCTTGGAGTTGTTTAGCCAGGGCTTCTTCGCGTGCCGCGACTGCGTCCTCTGTGGCCTTAACTTCAGCCTCTTGAATATCAACTGGCATTCCAGCTTCTTCGATGTTTTCAGTCATGATTTGAGCGACTTCAGGCGATGAACAAATTAAGTGAGCAGGATGACACAGCTCAAGTTTTTCCGTGTGCCATAAAAAGTCTAAAAGTAAGAGGTATTCTTTCCCTTCGAAAAGGCGGGTCCCCCGTCCAACCATTTGCACGTATAGGCTTCGAATCTTAGTTGGTCTTAACACGACAATGCAATCTACAGCAGGACAGTCCCAGCCTTCTGTTAAGAGCATAGAGTTACAAAGCACGTTATATTTTCCTGATTCAAAATCCTTAAGAATCTCTGCTCTGTCCTCACTAGTTCCATTGACTTCCGCGGCGCTAAACCCCTTAGATTCTAAGATGTCGCGAAACTTCTGAGATGTTTTTATTAGTGGCAAGAAGACAACCGTTTTTCGATCCATGCAGCACTTCGCCATCTCGTCAGCGATTTGATAAAGATATGGATCAAGAGCACTTCCTAGGTCTGCAGTTTTATAATCTCCTGCCTGTGTACCTACTCCAGTAAGATCAAGTTGAAGAGGAATAGTCTGAGCCTTAATAGGGCAGAGATAACCTTCCTTAATGGCTTTTGGCAACGTGTATTCATAGGCTAAGGTTTCAAAATATTGTCCAAGGTTTCGCATATCACCCCGGTCAGGGGTTGCGGTAACCCCGAGTACCTTAGCATTGTTAAAGTAATTAAGAACACGTTGGTATCCATCAGATAAACAGTGGTGAGCCTCATCTACGATGATCGTGTCGAAGTAGTCTGATGAAAACTGCATGAGTCGTTTTTCTCTCATAAGAGTTTGGACTGATCCAACGACTACTCTGTACCAACTATCTAGGCAGGAATTCTCTGCTTTTTCTACTGCACATCCAAGCCCTGTTGCTTTCATCATTTTGTCAGCTGCTTGATCCAGTAATTCGCCCCGGTGGGCGAGTATTAGAACTCGCTCACCGTTTTTAACACATTCCTCGGCAATTTTAGAAAAGACTATTGTCTTACCGCCGCCGGTTACAAGGACTAAGAGGGTTTTAAGTATATTGTTAGCCCACTGATTGAGTACGGCAGCTTTTGCTTCCTGTTGATACGGTCTTAGATTCATAACTAAAAGCTCCCCGGCGTGAATCCTTTATTACTGTTTTGCGGCCCATCTGCAGGCTCGTAAAACTTCTTGATCTCATTAAAAGTAACTGTACTACCATCATCTTTCTTCCAGTTCCGAATTCCAATCTTAGCTCTGCCACCAGATCCAATGACAGCGCCCCAGTTCATGTTAACTTTTTCACCTTTTTTACGCTGACCAATGGCAGTGAAGAATGAGCATAGCATTCCTTCAGTAATCGAGTGTAGGAAAAGATTATGCTTGATTACGGTAACCCCTTGAGGTGCTGTAACTTTGATATGAACAATTGCCTTATTGCAAGCAGGTAGTTTTTCGCTGCCATTGTGACGTGCCCTTTCAAAATCAATAACCTCAAAATCATAGTCACCTTCCGGAAGTGTTATAAAATCCGCACCATCATGTTCTATCTGATCGTCCCAACTTAACTCGCGTCCTTCACTCATCTCAAATTCCTCCTAATTTTTTATTTTCGGGGAGCATTTTTACTTCAAATCTCCACTTGTAAGCATCCTTACCAATCTTCTCGAAGAGTTTTTTCTCTGCTTGCTTTTTAGTGACTTCACAAATCCAGAACTGAAACTCCTTCTTCATCGTGTTATAAATGCCATACATTCTCCCAACTCCCCTAGGTTTTATCCCAGATATAAATGTCGGCATTAGAATGGCACATCATCCCTAAAGTCCTTAATCATTTGGAATACCTGCACCCATGCCCTAACTAATACACCATTAACAAAATTAGGATCATAATTTTCAATAGGCGTATTCTTGGGATAATAACCCTTACTGCTGACGGCCTGCTGGATCTCTTCGACGGTCACTTCATTGGCAATAATTAAATCAGCTAGGGGCTTAGGCACGCCAGTCAGATCTTGCTTAGGTGGATCTAATTTTATTTCTTCTTGTTTCGGCAGATCTTGCTTAGGCGTTTCCTTAATCTCTGGCGGTGGTTCTGGATTCTTTACCTCAGGAGTTTTAGATGGTTGATCATCGAGGTAATTGACAGTTTGTTTTTGAGAAGTCGTTGATGTGATTACTGGTATGCAGTGTGCAATCTCCTTGAAATCAAAAGGTAATTTTATAGCTAGATCGTGCCGATTCTTAGCATCCCAGCAGGGGTGATGGGCTGTATGCATAACACGCTTTCCACCCTGGGCTTTATTCTTTTTGTCATCAGTTTTAACAACGTAGGTCTCATAATTGGCGAACAGAACCATATCAGCCCACTCTCTGACCATAGGAGCCACATACTTTGTAAGCTTCAATTCCCATCTGTCATATGATCCCATCTCGTCGGGCTGGTCAAATTTTCTTGTAAAAGCATGAGCCGCTATTACGACATTCACTCCGACTTCAATGAGTTCTTCCAAAAGGTTTAATAGTTTTCCAAACTCTTCAGCCAGATAGGTGTACCCTTTGCCGTATCCAAAGCCCTCTATTCCATCTTTGTTAGCTTTTGCGCATAACTCTATAGCACATAGCTTCTCGGCCCAATCAGCTGTATCAAGTCCAAAAGTATTCAATTTATGAGGATTTTTTATAAAGTATCGAATATGCTCAAGAAGCATTGTCCAACTACTTGATTTTGGGGTTCTAGCAACGTCCATGTGAAGTGTACTGCCTTCTGTGTCGTCGAAAATAATACCGGGGAACTTGGCTAAGAAACTAGATTTACCAATCCCTTCCGGGCCATACACAACAACTTTCTGAGCTCTTGCGACCTTACCTCGAGATATTTGCATTAGAATTCACCTCATCACTTTCTAAAAGATTACTCGCCTCAAAATCTGCTGTTGAGAGAAGAGTCACAAGAGGCGTCATTTTGTTGGCATTATTAAAAGCCCATCTTCCGGAATAATCGCTCAAGTCCCAGGAGCCCATGTTCCATCTAATCGCAAGCTTTTCATGATCTGTAAGCTTGATAAAATCTTGAAGGATACTTAGTGACCGTTCCCCGTGACCTAATGGGAGTTTGTCATTAGTCGAATATACAACCGGTAATTCTGGGAAAGGATCACGAGGACTATTCTTTAACCAATCGATTAAGATCGTTGCACTTGCTGTCGGTACTGATCTCCTAAACTGACCATTTTCCTCAAATTGTTTTGCCAAGATGTCTGGATTAATTTCTGCGACTATTCCCTGTTTCTGTGACCATAGGCTGCAAAGGTAGTTGTATTGAGATTCACCGCAGGGCTCCCCGCCCTCTTGGTAAAAGTTTATCTTGCAGAGGTCATGACCAAGGCCGCAAATAATAATTGATTCACCTGGTACATTGATCTTGTATCGATTTACCTTCTCATAAAGCAGGTTGTAAACATTTAAACTATGCTCTGCTAATCCTCCTGGCTTTGCTAGATGATATTTTGTGGAGCATGGTGCTTGAAAAAAATCAGATTCATTTAGGAAATTAATTAACTCCTTCACTCCGGTTCTGTTGACCAGCCCCCATAAATTAAGAATGGTATTTTTAGTCAATTAGAATTCCCCCGCTTTCCATTTTGGAGACTCATGGACCTTGGCAGGCGGCTCGTCTGCCCCCTTGACGTAACCGTCTTCGATAATAATGCTACACTCGTC
>JAJZSC010000153.1 GCA_021849995.1 Bacillota bacterium
AATCTGGTTCTGTGCTGCCAAAGGGCAGGAGCCAACATCCTTGCTGATTGACCCAATACGCTGTTGGTTTTACGCTACCTGACAGTAATCCCTCGGATAGGATTTGTTGATTGTGGTTAATGGGGATGGCTGAAACGGTGGTCCACTTGTTACCGGTTCGAAATACTTGTTTAACTATCTGCCCTTTATTCGTGCTGGAACGGTAAAAAAGGTAAATACCATCTTGAAAGGAATACAAGGACGGGTGGCCGGCACACCATTCTCCGATCGTAAGACGCTCCGGGGGGTTCCAACGGGATTGCCCGGTGGGCAAGGAGGTGTAAAAAAGGTGGTAACCATCCTGCCAGAAGAAGCGGTACACCAAGTGCAGGCAGCCCACAGCATCGACAGCCAAATCACCGCTCCAGTACAGGCTTTCTGATAAAAAAATCAGCTCCTTGTTAAATGGAAAAGATGGATCAGGAAGGTCAAATTTACTGATTTCCAGCGCATCGTCTGGTTTTTGCTGAAGATGAACCACAGCCCATGCACCGGTTGTGTATTTCCGAGTGCCATAAACCAAATGCCAACAGTTTTGGGCTTTTGCAATCAATGGAAAATAGGTGGTGGTTTGGTTTTCCTGGGCTTGGTGGACCAGTTTGTGAGATCCTTTCGCTTCAGACAATTCAAGGTAGTGGATGTCCTGGGGATGGAAACTGCGAACAGCCAAATGAATACCGCCCTTTTCATCTGGAAACACAGAGAAGGGACCCGAGATTTCAGCCATTAAATCGAAGGCCTCAGACCAACTGTTGCCACAATCGTCAGAAATGCCAAAGGATAAGCTACGGGTTTGATTGTGATAAAAAATCCATAGACGTCCAGTATTGTCACAAAGAATCCGGTGTGTCTGTAATGTATCCGCTCGCTCACAGAGGGAATATCCAGTTTTGGCAGGCATCTTGGCACCGCCTTTATTGAATGTGATTTATTTATCTTATGAAATAAATCGAAAAAAATGATTATCCATTAATTATGCTTTGGTTGACGATGTTTCCGGAAAGGTGCATTGATCGGGTTGGAATCCTAGATAATACCTTCCTTTGCGACCTTGACTCTTTATGCGGAGTTGATATAATTAATTATTACAGGCGGGTGTAGCTCAATGGTAGAGCGTCAGCTTCCCAAGCTGAATGCTGTGGGTTCGATCCCCATCACCCGCTCCATGAATAAAGCCTTATGTATCAAGCACTCGATGATACGTAAGGCTTATTTTTATTGCTAGATTTGTCACTGTTTTTAACTGTTTTCCACCACTCCATGGTGGAATTTTTAGTGGAAAAATTATTGAGCATTCATCTTTTTCGCAGCGTCCTGAATTGCTTTTTCGGTCGTGTGCGTATAGATTCTTGCGGTCGTTGAAATGTCTGCGTGGCCCATAAGATAGCGCGCCATGTTGATGGGTACCCCTGCATCTTGCAGATCAGTACAAAAAGTATGCCGCAAGCAATAAGGAGTCAGATCTGGAGCAACTGCGCTTATAATTATTTTGTTTCGATACAATTTGGCCCCCATTGATATATTCAATGCACGTTTAAAGCTATTCCACCAACACCGCATACTTGTTTTGGTGTGGTGTTTCCTGGTTACTGGCTGTATGAACACGGGCTCAAACGGGCTGCCGCAAGCTTTTATTAGGGATGGCAATAGCTTTGCCTGTATTGGTATGTCCCGTATACCAGACTTGCTCTTGGGTGCTCCTATGTCGTTCGTAGCGGCTTTCACTGCCTGTTCAACATGGATTAACTGCTTATCAAAATCAATGTGTCGCCACTCAAGAGCGATAGTTTCAGCAGGACGCATACCTGTATATAACAATGTTTTGATCCATAGACCGGCACGATGCGTTTCGGCTAACGTAAGAATTTTTTCACGCTCATAATCGGTTATCTTTCGATGGGTACCTTCTTCAGCAGCTGGCAATTCTAGGTCTTCAGCAGGGTTGTGGAAAATGAGTTTGGAGGAGTACGCCTTTTTGAATATGGCTTTTATGGTTATGCGAAGCTTGGCAAGGTCGTATTTGCTTTTACCTATCCGACTGTTTAGTATTTTTTGGAGGTGGATGTCCTTTACATCTTTTAACTTTAAGTTTCCGATGGCTGGAATAATGACGCCTTTGACATGAGACAGATAGTTTTTATATTGCCCTTCTCCCACAACAGGCATTTTGTAGGTCTCCAACCATTCAGTGGCCCAACGCTCCACTGTCATGTTGCCTGTTATGCCAACCTCCCCCCGCTTAAGCTTATCTTTCTTGATAGCAGCCTTTTGATCGGCCTCTTTTTGGCTTTTACCAGTGGCTTCGTAGCGCTTTCCCTCATAATAAAAAGTTGATCGGGAACGAGTTTTTGTCACCTGTTCATCTTTCATGGTTGCCATGGAATACTCACCTCTTCCAGACTAGTATCTTCTGGTGGTCATCTTTACCTCTCCTACAATCCTTATGTTTTTCATATCTTCACCTTTAAAAATTCGCGGTGGGTATTTAGGGTTGGAGGCCTGAAGAATAATGCTGTCTCCGTTTTTATACACCCGCTTTATGGTTCCTTCCTCGCCATTCACGATGGCAATGGCTAAGACACCGTATTCCACTTCTGGAGTTTCCCGGACTAGCGCAAGGTCACCTGGAAGTATTCCATCCCCTATCATTGAATCCCCCTTAACCTGCAGGTAGAAAAAATGATCCCCGTTTATATAACTGGTATCAACCGGTGCTTCTCCTTGATAATCCTCAAAAGCAAGACCGTTCGGCCCTGCTGTAACTACACCAATAATAGGAACCTTGACCATCTCTCCAATGGGGTAGGTCTCTAAGAGGGTCTTGAAATCTTCCTCTGGAGTGCTTATGGGACCATTAGGGCATTCACTGGAGGGTATTTCTTGCCTTGCAAAAGCGACTCGTAATTTACTGGGCGGTATACCAAGAATCCAGGCAATTGAGGATAAGTAGGTGTAATACTGTTCGCCTCCGTCTATCTCGTGGTCTGGAACAATATCATCTACGTTTTTAATGAAAGTGAGGGGGACATTTGCTTTTTTTGCTAGTTCTGGTAAGGTCATGCCGATCTCTTTAAGCCGCTCTTCTATGATACTGCTTACGGATTTCCCCATAAGGTAATCCACACTTACATTGAAATAATCAGCCAATACTCGCAAGGCACTAACTTGAGGATCTTTTGTTCTGCCACTAATTATTTGCGTGAGTGTTGTGTATGGTATGCCTGTTTCCTTTGACAATTTATAACGACTTATTTTTTTCATCTCCATTAAGCGTTCCATTTGAGTGGACAAACTCATAGCACCAAGCCTCCTATGGCTCAATAGAATTATAACTCAATAGAGACATAATAACTCAAAAGAGTTAGAAATGTCAAGTATGTGCACGAAAACAGTAAATACAAAAAGATATATAACTCACAGGAGTTGTACTACAATTTGCGACATAACTCGCATGAGTGATATTGTATGCCCAGGAGGTGAAAACAAGATGGGATTGTGCATTGAACAAAACGTCCAAAGACTTATCGATTCTAAGGGTTGGACCATTTATCGTCTTAGCAAGAATAGTGGTGTATCGCTTACTGTTTTGTATAGCTTGGGCAAGAAGAAGAGTGGTCCTACTGCTGAGACGCTGATAAAAATCGCAAAAGCCCTGGACGTAACGGTAGACGAGCTGGTGCGTGAAGAAAAATAGAAAGGAGGCTAACTAACTGACAAAGGAGGAATGACCAATGAGTATACGCATCGAGAACTGGAACGGCCATATGATCCGAAAGAGCCTGGTGACTGGTGGGCAGTAGCGCAGGATATCGCAAAGGCATTAGATTTTCGTGACGCAAACATGGCAACGAGAAAAATGCCTGATAAGTATAAGGGTACGCATAAAGTACGTATCACATCCGGCAAGGCAAAGGCACCTGTAACACAGGACATGATTATCCTTAATGAAAAAGGTTTGTATCGTCTGATCATGCGATCCAATAAGCCAGAAGCCGAAGCTTTCCAAGACTGGGTCTTTGAAACGCTCAAAACACTACGTCAAGCCACCGGATTGGAGGGTTTTCAAATCTTCCGGATGCTGGATAAAGAACACCAGCGGGAAGCTATGGGCCGCTTAAGGGCCGGCTTAACAGAACCCGTTAGAGTTGATTTTATTAAGGCAAACACCGTTGCCAATAAAGCCGTATCTTCCATTCACGGCTACCCGAAGATGATTAAGAAAGGCGATATGGCGCCAGATATGTTAATCCACAGACAAAAAATCTTGGACGAAACTGTAAATCTAATGTCTGCTAATGATAGCTTCGGGCTGGGTTTATCTGTTAGTCAGGCTGTTTACGGAAAATATCACTGCTAAAGAGGTGAGGACGTGACAAAAACCATCAGAGAGTTAGGAGACGCAATTGTTAGGACACACGACGGACAAATGTTTTTTAATTTTACCGAAGCAAAAAAAATCGTTGGGTGTGGCATCAATACCATATCTGCGCTCCTGCATAGTCACGGTATAACTGTCAAAAATGTGGGCCCCAGCAAAAGGATAAACGCCTATGATCTTGCCGAAGTCATGATTAAAAATAGAATAGCACCAATTGATAATAGTAGAGCTGAAAACACTAGAAAGTATGGTACGTAAAGCGGTCAACGGGCCAACTGATTAAGACGTTCAGCAAGCTAAGCCACCAACTACAACCAGGGGGAGGTGAGAACGTGAAAAGTAAATGGAAAGTGACAAGCAACATCATCAACGGGCAGAAAATGTATGGGGTATATCGTCAACTGGATGTTGTTGAGGTGGATCACTCTGGAAACAGGGAATATGCCGGTGGATATACATCGGAACGTGAAGCAGCTGAGGTTGTGGCTGAAGAGCTGAACAAAGAGGGAAGGTGATATAGGTAATGACCTTAGAGAAACGAGTTACACAGCTTGAAAAGGAAGTGGCTGAGCGGAGGGAAGTAGCTCAGCCAGAGACTAAAGAAATACAGGAGATTGCTAAAAGGCTGTACGTTAGGCGTAATCACTGAAGCTTTAAATAAAATCAAGCAAAAAGAATAGATTTACATCCCCCTTTTAATTTCATGCCCCAATGATTCTAGTGCTGCATCGCTAAACGCGCCTATAGATTCATAGATAGCGCTAGCTAAAACATTAAGTAATTCTTCATTGGTTAGGTCATTAGCATCTTTACCAATACGATCTAATGCCAATGCAATAATCTCTTTAACGCTTGATTCATTAAATCTTGCCATTTTAATATCACCTCCCTTCCTCAATTTTAGTCTGGACAACTATAAATTCGACACAAGGGAGGGAAATCCTGTAAGAAATGGAGGGTTAGGCATGATAAGCAGCAACCAAAAGGTCAATGGACTGTACCAAACAAGGGATCCAATCCTAAAACGTAGGTTGGAATGGAAGCCGAAAACTGTCCATGTTGTACTGAGCATCTTGTTTTGTTTAAGTATCTGTTATCTGATGGGCCTGAAATGGACATAAAAAAAGACCGCTAAAAGCGGCAAAGAAAATAAGGATGTACAGTTAACCAAAATATACCACGGCCATAGGGGCCGGTCAATAGGAGTTGAAAATGTGTCTCATAAGATAAAACCTGAACATGATCCTGACCAGATGTTTTATAACACTTGTCAGATTACAGATTGTCAGTGTAAAAGCTGCGGGAATAGTCACAACACAAAATGCCTTGCCGATACAGGGAACTGTTATGAAGCGACCTTTCTGGAGCGTTGCCCAATCTCTGGATGCCCAATGTTTAAGCTAAAGGACAAGTAAAATGATTACTGATTTAATCACCAGTGCACAGAACATAGGGATTAAAATCTATCTTCGTGATGGCCAGATTAATATCGAAATGCCTTGGTCCGTGGGTTTTATTCCAGAACCTGCCCGGGCAGTGCTTAGGGAATTAAAAATAAGGAAGCCCGAACTGTTAGCCCATTTTGTCTTGACGAGCCCAGGACCAGACATACGGCTTTATCTGGAGGCACTGAGGGTCTATGGTGTCCAGCTGGTTACTGACCTAGAAAACGGACTAAGAATTCTAGTTCCTGAAACAGGCTGCCGCCAAGATGACATCATTATTAAGCTGCTGGACAAGCCCCTTAAAGATCACTGGCACATTGCGCTGGAACATCTCTCAGCCCAAAACCAGCATCCTCCGGGGTGAATACCGGTAGAACTTTCCCGGGAGAAGTGCCGCCGGTCGGGGTATTGCAGGAAGTTTGAATTTGACTGTGGATTGTACCCGATGACGTTGCACCTCTGCAGACAGAGAGTAAGTAGTAAATAAGGAGGACCGATCATGAGCATTAAAATAAACAAGCTTGAAATCGAAAACGTCAAGCGTGTTAAAGCTGTAAAAATCGAACCTACAGCGAACGGGCTGACGATTGTAGGCGGCAAAAATAACCAGGGCAAAACATCCGTACTGGATGCTATAGCCTGGGCCCTGGGCGGAAATTCCTACCGACCATCTGAGGCACAGCGGGAGGGATCAGTCATTCCTCCTACTCTCCACCTGACCATGAGCAACGGGCTGGTAGTTGAACGGAAAGGAAAAAACAGCGAATTAAAAGTCATTGACCCTTCCGGGCAAAAGGGAGGCCAGCAGCTGCTCAATGAATTTGTTGAGCAACTAGCATTAGACCTGCCGAAGTTTATGCAGTCCAGCAACAAAGAGAAGGCCAACACTCTCCTGCAAATCATCGGGGTTGGGGACAAGCTGTTTGAACTGGAGCGGCAAGAACAGGAAATCTACAACCAGCGCCATGCAATAGGCCAGATTACGGACCAGAAGAAGAAATTTGCCAAAGAGCAGTCCTATTATCCTGATGCACCAAAGGAACTGATTTCTGCGTCCGAGCTAATCCGTCAGCAGCAGGACATACTGGCCCGGAATGGTGAGAACCAGCGAAAACGGCAGAACCTACGCAATTTGGAAATTGAGGCTAGTAATATTGATGGTGAAATTGAACACCTTTATAAAAAACTGGAAGATTTAAAAGCAAAACAGGTCACTATCTATGCCGACCTTGAGATTGCCCGCAAATCTGCCCTGGACCTGCACGACGAAAGCACCGAAGAACTGGAAACCAATATCGCCAATATCGAGGAAATTAACCGCAAGGTCCGAACCAACCTGGACAAAGACAAGGCCGAAGAGGATGCACTGGAATATGCCAACCAGTGCGCCACTTTAACTATTCAGTTGGATAACGTTCGGCAGGCGAAAATTGACCTCCTAAAAGGCGCTGATTTGCCACTACCGGGATTATCTGTAGTGGATGGACGCCGAGAACGCTGCCTGAT
>JAJZSC010000154.1 GCA_021849995.1 Bacillota bacterium
ACTCTTTCGAACAGTGTCATCATTAATTGCTTGGGCCACAAAAATGGGACACTTTAGAGCCTTTACCTTCGGTTTGGTTTTGCTCAGTAATAGCCTAAAGTTCAGAAGAGCCAAAAATGGTAATTTCTTTGAGGAGTTTATATAACGTTTGGAATACTTAAAATCTCTATTAACAAGATCGCTAGCGATATTTATGATGATCCTTTTTATATTCCAATAGTAGATTGGGGTATTGAGAGTTACGATTCCGCTAATTCGATGTTTTAAACCTAAGTTCACTGCAATTAGTCCGCCCATAGAAAATCCGATGATATACACTTTTTTACAATCTGATAGTAATGCCAATAAATCAGTTTCGGCTGAGGCTATCCATTCTGTATACTTAACGGCTTTTAAATCTTCACGCTTGCCGGTATGACCTTTTAGACCTGGAGCCATGACTTTGTACCCTTGTTCAATTAAGTATGAAATAAGAGGTTCCACTTCATTTATGTTTCCTCCAAAGCCATGAATGATAAGACAGCCAATTCGATTATGCAACTCAGACTTCTCCTTTGTAAAGGAATGTTTACGGTAAAATCTTATCACAAAATAGGAAACCTTGCAGTTGTCGAGGATATAATTTGCACTGACTGTTACAAAACTGAACAAATTGGATTTAACTGAGAGCAATTTATCTTCACTCAAGTAAAAACCAATTGGTAGAATAGGGACAGTTTATAATATATCGAGGAGGAAACCGATTGAACCCGAAGTTTACTAAGGAGCAAAGTTTTTCGTCAGTATTACATCATTTAGCCAAAGATATTCCACCTCAAGGATTTACAATTTTTGAGATCCTCAACCGTTTAGGAAGTAGCGGTTATCTAATGTTGTGTATGATTCTTACTGTTCCTTTTTTATTTCCCATGTCTATTCCAGGAACCAGCACACCTTTTGGATTAGCAATTGCCCTAATAGGGCTTAGCATTATTTTTGGAAAAAAACCTAGGTTGCCAAACAAGATAAAAAATCGCACTCTTCAAAAGGACAGTTTGGAACAACTTCTTAAAAAAGGGGCTCAGTCTTTTATAAAAATGGAGAAATTGATGCACCCACGGTTACCGGGTATGACAGCTAGTAAGTTTATGATCAGCTTCAATGGTTCGGTGCTTACCCTTGCGGCCGTTTTATTAATGTTTCCTTTACCTATACCATTCTCTAATGCAATACCTGCCTTCGCTATATTGTTAATATCAGCAGGTTTGCTACAACGTGACGGAGTTATGATTCTACTCGGATATTTAGCTGTTATTTTTGCTGCTGCATACCTTGGCATGCTTTTATTGTTAGGCGCTGCAGGATTGGATTTGATTTTTGCCAAATGGTTTTAGACTATCCCATGCTTTGTATCAGGATCAAAGAATGAGAATTAACTTCATACTATATCATGTTTAGGGCTATTTTATAAGAGAAGAATTAGGTCGTAATAAAATTTTTCCCAGTAAATAGCTATTTTTGCAGAAATTTATCAGAGCGAATTTTTTATGATGAGGGTATTCTAATAACGTTAGAAAGAGTTTTTCAAAATTAAAAAAGACGGAGGGCTAATTGGTATGACAAATACTCAAACACCAAAGAGCTCACGGGAAGTGAATACTTTAAGGCAAGCTTGGGAGCCAGCTGGGGTAATTAACAGTGTGGTCAAGCAACAAACCCCCACTTACGATCAATCCCAACCGGCCGACGATAAAGGGGGAGCCATTACTTTAGAGGTCCAAGAAGTTTTTAACAATAAAGGGATAATGCACAATCAAGGTTAAAGTGGACAGAAGGCCTTCTTGTATGCGGAAGGCCTCTTTTTATTTATCGGATTAAGGGTTCTGCAGAATACAAATTGTTAAGTAATTAAAATAATACCCTCCTTAAAAAGAATCAATTTCAAAAAGAGTAAAATAAATTTTAAGGAATAATTATTAGAGATATAAAAATAGTCTAAATATTTATATTAGATACAAAATATAAACTTATTTCTAAAAGTCGATATTATTAAGATTGCCTATCGACAGAATAGATAAATTAAATTAGAATAAATTTGTGATAAGAATCTCAATCACAAATTTATTCTAATTTAATATAAATATTTTGATAATTTGGCAAATGTTTAAGCTAAGGTATTAATAAATCCTTTTAGAAAGTGGAGGGTGAAAAAATGTCTTGTAAAAATGTAATTGTAGAAGAGAAGTTTTCAGAATTAGAGCACTTTATTGATGAGTTGCCAGACAAGCAGGGTGATCTAATTGCTGTACTGCATAAGGCTCAGGAGATATTCGGTTATCTTCCTGAAGAAGTGCAGCTAAGAATTGCAGATAAGTTGGATGTACCATCAGCAAAGGTATCAGGTGTTGTAAGTTTTTACTCGTTCTTCACCATGAAACCCCGTGGCAAACATGTCGTAAACGTTTGTACTGGAACAGCGTGCTATGTTAGAGGAGCTGAAAAGCTACTCAATGAGTTAAATAAGCATTTCGCTATTAAACCTGGAGAAACCACTAAAGACGGTGAATTCACACTTGATGCACTTCGGTGTGTGGGGGCGTGCGGTTTGGCACCAGTCATGATAGTAGACGGAAAGGTGTATGGTCGGCTAAAACCCGAACAGGTTAAAGGTATTCTTGCCAACTATCGATAAAGGAGAGAACTTAAATATGTCAAAGATTGCAAGCCTGAATGAGTTGTCCAA
Source organism: Bacillota bacterium (assembly GCA_021849995.1). GTDB lineage: Bacteria > Bacillota > Desulfitobacteriia > Desulfitobacteriales > Desulfitobacteriaceae > JAJZSC01. The sequence goes on from JAJZSC010000154.1 coordinate 2,723, forward strand.
ATTAAAGAATAAGTTTGGACCCCTAATCCAAATTAGGCAAGAAAATGAAAAAACAATAATTACGAACACTGACGTAATCGATAATAGTTTTAAAATACATGTTTTAGCTTGTGGAGGAACGGGCTGTCAATCTTCTGAAAGTGAACTGATCGTTCGGGTCTTTCAAAGGGAACTTGAAAAACGTGGTTTGGCTAATCAGGTGAAAGTAATTACTACTGGTTGTTTTGGATTTTGTGAACAAGGACCTATTCTAAAAATCCATCCAGACAACGTCTTTTATATTCAGGTCAGTTCAAAAGATGTTGAGGAAATAATAGACGAGCATTTGATTAAAGGTCAAGTTGTTGAACGATTGCTATATGTTGAGCCTATACATCAGGAAAAGTTAAAAACTGATTTGCCATTTTATAATCGCCAACTTAGAATTGCTCTCCGAAACTGTGGTTTAATTGCACCGGAAGACATTCGGGAATATATCGCACTAGATGGTTATCAAGCCCTTGGACAAGTATTAACTGAGCATAAACCTGAGGATATAATAGATACCATTAAAAAGAGCGGCTTGCGGGGACGTGGGGGCGGCGGCTTCCCAACAGGAGTTAAGTGGGAATTAACTCGTAAGAGCGCTGCGGATCAAAAGTTTATTGTTTGCAACGCTGATGAAGGTGACCCTGGGGCATTTATGGATCGATCCATCTTAGAGGGCGATCCTCATAGTGTACTTGAGGCGATGGCTATTGCTGGTTATGTCATTGGTGCATCTAAAGGATATGTCTACATTCGAGCTGAGTATCCTTTGGCAATTAAACGTTTGCAAATTGCCATTAAAGAAGCTAGGGAATATGGGCTTCTGGGGGGATCTATTTTAGGAAGTGAATTTTCCTTTGATGTGGAACTCAAGTATGGCGCAGGTGCATTTGTATGTGGTGAAGAGACCGCTCTAATCCATTCCATCGAGGGAAAGCGCGGGGAACCAACTGTTAAGCCTCCTTTCCCGGCGGAAAATGGGTTATGGGGTAAACCTACTAGTGTTAACAATGTTGAAACCTTTGCTAACATACCACCAATAATTCTTAAGGGTGCTGACTGGTTCGCCAATATTGGCACTGAAAAAAGTAAAGGAACAAAAGTGTTTGCTTTGGCCGGAAAAGTAAACAATGTCGGGCTTGTGGAAGTTCCGATGGGTACTACACTGAGAGAAATAATTTTTGACATTGGTGGAGGTACAAAAGAGAATAAAAGGTTTAAATCAGCTCAAACCGGTGGACCGTCTGGTGGTTGTATCCCTGCCCATTACCTTGATATTCCTATCGATTATGAATCCTTGGCTTCTATTGGTTCCATGATGGGGTCAGGTGGACTAATCGTCATGGATGAAGATGACTGTATGGTAAATGTCGCAAAGTTCTTCCTTGAGTTTACGGTAGATGAATCCTGTGGCCGTTGTACAGCTTGCCGGGTTGGAACAAAACGGTTGCATGAAATCCTGACGAAAATAACAGAAGGTAAAGGTACGCTTGAGGACCTTGATAAACTCGAACGGCTGGCATTGATAATTAAAGACACATCTTTATGTGGATTAGGGCAAAGTGCTCCAAATCCGATCCTTTCTACTCTTGAATATTTCCGTGATGAGTATCTAGCCCACATACTCGACAAGAAATGTTCTGCTAAAGTTTGCAGTAATCTGGTAGAGTACGATATAACTGACCTCTGTTGTGGCTGTACCCTTTGCGCAAGAAATTGCCCTCAAAACTGTATCTCAGGGTCACCCCGTAACAAACATGTAATAGATAATAACCGTTGTATTAAATGCGGGGTTTGTTTAGACAACTGCCGCTTTGATGCAGTGATCAGGAAATAGTGGAGGGGTATATATGACAATTAATTTAACTATAAATGATATGTCTGTAACTGTACCGGAAGGAACAACCATTCTCGATGCCGCCCGTTCCGTTAATATAAGTATTCCAACCCTTTGTTACCTTAACCTGCACGAAATGAAATTGAATAATAAGATTTCATCTTGTCGCGTCTGTATGGTAGAAGTTGAGGGACGACGCAATCTCGCACCTTCCTGTTCTACTCCAGTTTTTGAAGGTATGGTAGTTAAAACAGAGACACACCGGGCAATTGAAGCTCGTAGAACCATGCTAGAATTACTTCTGTCAGATCATCCAAAGTCATGTCTTACTTGTGCCAAAAATCTTGACTGTGAACTTCAGAAACTTGCCGCTGAACTTGGTATCAGAGAGATCTCTTTTGAAGGGGAAGAATCCAGTTATCAAAAGGACGCATCAAGTTTTTCAATAGTGCGTGATCCTAACAAATGTATAATGTGCCGCCGCTGCGAGACTATGTGCAGCGATGTGCAAACTGTTGGGGTATATTCAGCTTCAGGCCGGGGCTTTCAAACAGTTGTCAAGCCTGCTTTCGACCGGCCCTTAATTAAAACATCATGTACCTTCTGTGGACAGTGTTTGGCGGTTTGTCCTACCGGTGCTTTAACAGAAGTAGATCATGTCGGAAAAGTATGGCGCGAACTAAATAATCCTAAGAAGACAGTAATCGTTCAAACTGCCCCTGCTGTAAGGGTAGCACTCGGAGAATTGTTCGGGGCTGATCCAGGAACCCTCGTGACGGGGAAAATGGTCTCAGCCCTCAGGCGACTGGGCTTTGACATGGTTTTTGACACGGATTTCGCAGCTGATTTAACTATTATGGAAGAGGCTTCAGAATTTGCGCACCGTCTAGAGCACGGGGGCAGACTTCCTATTCTGACTAGTTGCTGTCCGGGGTGGGTTAAGTTCTTTGAACATCAGTTCCCTGATTTATTAGATATTCCTTCAAGCTGTAAGTCGCCTCATGAAATGTTTGGGGTAGTAGCAAAAACTTTTTTGGCCAATAAAATGGGACTGGATCCCAAAAATATGGTAGTGGTCTCAATCATGCCTTGTGTTGCTAAAAAGTATGAGGCTGCTCGTCCCGAGTTAGGTCAAAAGCCGGAAATGCCTGACGTAGATATTGTAATTACCACACGCGAGCTAGGAAGAATGATTCATGAAGCAGGAATTGATTTTAACTCTTTGCCGGAGGAGGATTTTGACCGTCCTCTGGGTGAATCCAGCGGAGCGTCTGTTATTTTCGGAACAACTGGTGGAGTTATTGAAGCTGCGCTAAGGACAGCCTACGAATGGTTGACAGGTGAAACTTTAGAAAAGGTCGACTTTGAGAGTCTGCGTGGAATGGAAGGTGTCAAAGAGGCTGTAATTCCAATTAACGGTCATAATTTGCGGATCGCGGTTGCCCATGGTTTAGGAAATGCACGCAAGATCCTTGAAAGTATCAGGGCTGGGGAATGTCAGTATGATGCTATAGAAATTATGGCCTGCCCAGGAGGATGTATAGGTGGTGGAGGACAGCCTTATCACCACGGAAATCTTGAGATTTTGACGGCAAGAGCAGCAGGACTTTATAAGGAAGATAGAAGCAAGCACATTCGTAAATCTCACGAAAATCCTGAAGTGTTAGCTTTGTACGATGAGTTTTTAGGTGAACCTTATAGCGAAATGGCTCATAAGCTACTTCATACGAGCTATACCGCACGTAAAAGACTATAATAGTCTCACATATGGAAATGTTGATTTAGTTTAAAAAGTTAAGCTATCGGGTGGGAATTAAGGAATTCTCACCCGTTTTTTTTATATCATTTCAGCAGAAGCACAAAAAGAAACACAGACTCATTTTAACTAGTCTGTGTTTAAAACCAATAGAGATCTTAACCCAGTAACTTGAGTTGAATAAGAGCTTTGCATTGAACACTACAACAGGAGTATTGTCCTCCCCATGGATCGACGGCGAAGTATTGAGTTTCAGAGAGGATTAACGGCTTACCACAACACTTACATACCTCGGTTTTAGTTTCTGTGGAACTAGACAAACCTCATCACTCCCTCTATAAGTTACAAGTATATTATAGGGAAACTTGATCAGAAATACTAGCCGCACTTAACTTAATTAAGTAAAGTTAAATAAAGCCGTTAAATAAAGCTATCCATAAGAAATCCATCAAACTATAAGCAAGTTAATCCTTAAATACTCGTAAGAGATAATATTGTAGGAAGCTCTACAATATTATCTCTTTTAAAGTATCCTTCAAAAAGAAACACAATAATTCAAAAGAAACACAATAATTCAAACTAAAAAGTTTAATTACATATTCAGATTTGCCGATGTTTTAGAGGCGATGTTTTATTAATACTATTATTAAAACTATTATTGACATATATATTTTCAAGTGATACTATATACAAGTGTCTTGAGTGGCCGACATTAAGATTACGATGACACTTGATCGCGTTAGTGACCAGATGATAATTAGCAGTTGACATTACAAAACGAATCTGCTAAGATATGAAACTGTCGCGAGAAACTGACGCACAACGGAACAAATTGGCAGTTGACATTGAAAAATGGATCTGCTAAGATAAAATTCCGTCGCGAAAGCGGCGAACAAGATGGCACATAAAGTGCCGACTGATCCTTGAAAACTAAACAACAAGAACAAAGCCAAGTGCGAAACTCGTCAAAGAGTTTTGAAATGAAATGAGCTAATCAACTTC
>JAJZSC010000155.1 GCA_021849995.1 Bacillota bacterium
GGAGTTCCTTTTTCGCAGAGGACTGTCCGCCAATGTCAGAAAAGTCAACCGAAGTTGTAGAAATGACTACACCGCGTCCAGTGCCCCCCACAACTTGCCTTTGGATAACAAATTTCCAAATCAGAAAGGCACCTAAAAGCAAAAAGCCTATCGGCATAATATTATAACCTTTAACAACTAGAAATGCGAAGACTCCTAAGGCAAATCCAATTGCAATATCCAATATCATCAACTGTTACTCCCCCTCCCTAATTTACTTTCCCTCACTGGGCAAGAAGCGCCCTTGCTGACGTCTTTCTACCACAGTGATCAATTGTGATTCACCATCCTCAAGAGTTATATAAATAGCTTCACTATCCATACTTATATTTGGACGTATCCCTGCTTGTATAGCCTGCGCTTCAATATTCCGGGCCATCTCGGAGAAATTCCCCTGGGTTATTCCTTCTTGTAGTGCGAACTGCATCTGATTAAAAGTCCGCTCAAGATGTTCATTACGGCTATCCTTTAATAGAATAGCTTTGCCTCCAGAAAGCTTTAAGACTTCCTGGGTAACTTTAGGTAAATTAGACACATGGTTCATTACCACTTCCAAGTATTCCTGATCATTAAGCTGGACTATTTTAGCCGATTCAACCCCTGGGATTTGTTTGCTCTGATTTAAGAGTGTTGCATCCACCCATTTCCGTTGATATATTATTTGACCGCCCAACAACAAGCAAAAAACCAGAAGTCCGACAACGCTGATCAGCGTCATACGCTGTTTGGTCATAAGCCACTCCTCCATCTATATATTTCTGTCTATATCGACATTATATCATGTCGTATATACTATAATTAAATATAATTAGTGGAAAAAAAAGAAGAGTTCTCCAACTTTAGAGAACTCTTCAAGGCTTTTAATCATTTTATAAATAATTTTTTGAATGAAAAAAACTACTTTTTAAGCAGCTTTTTAGATTTTAAAACGTAGTCAATTCCAGAGACAATTGTAAAAAATAAGGCGATATAGAGGAATGGTTGGCCGACAGGTATTCCCACCAAGGATAATGGCCAATCATGCAACAAAATTGCGGAAATGGCAATTACTTGGGTAACAGTTTTTATCTTACCCAGCTTACTGGCACTTATGATAACTTTATCCGCTGCAGCAATGGCTCTAAGACCCGTAACTGCAAATTCTCTTCCCAAAATAGTCCAAGCGACCCAAGCAGGTACTTGCCCAAGTTCAACCAGGGAAATCAAGGCAGCGGAAACTAAAAGTTTATCTGCCAAAGGATCCATAAACTTCCCAAGTACTGTAACCTGTCCTCTTTTACGAGCTATATAGCCATCCAATCCATCAGTTGTAGCAGCAATGATAAAAATTGCAGCCGCCACTAAATCCTGATTAGGAAACAAGGTATGCCCTTTGGGTACCTGTAGAAGCAAGAAGGCCATAAAAATTGGTATAATAATTATTCGCGCAAATGTCAAACGATTAGGCAGATTCACTAACAACCTCTCCCATTAAATCATAGCTATCAGCCTGGATTATTTTTACCCGTACAATATCACCAATATCAATTTCCTTAGAAGAAGTGATATAGACATGACCGTCTATTTCCGGAGCATCCGCATGAGAACGGGCAAGCCATTTTCCATCTGGTATTTTTTCATCTACGATTACATTTATAACCCTATCAATCCAGCGTTGTTGACGTTCAAAGGAAATCTCCTGTTGCGTGGACATTAAAATGTCACGCCGGTGCTCCCGAACTTCTTCCGTTATTTGGTCCGCTCTTTGGGCAGCTGGAGTGCCTTCTTCCTGTGAATAAGCAAAAGCTCCAAGTCGATCAAATTTAACCCTTTTAATAAACTCAAGCATTTTACTAAACTCTTCTTCCGACTCTCCAGGAAATCCTGTTATCATAGTTGTGCGAAGAGTAATATCTGGTATGGCTGTTCTTAGCTTGACGATTAGACTCTCCACCTCCTCCACAGTACCTCTTCTGTTCATTTCCCTTAGTACTTTATTATCAGCATGCTGCATTGGAAGGTCTAAATAACGGCATACCTTTGGTTCCTCACTGATTGTACGAATTAAATCATCAGTAAATGATTCAGGATAACAATACATCAGCCTTATCCATTCTATGCCCTCAATTGAAGCAATTTGTCTAATCAAACTCGGTAAGCGAAGTTCTCCATACAAGTCTAAACCATAGCGAGTAGTATCTTGAGCAATTAGCAGAACTTCCTTTACCCCTTCGTTTGCCATGGAATTAACTTCTTTAAGTATAGAATCTTCAGATCTGCTGCGAAAATGCCCTCGTACATGTGGTATAACGCAATAAGTACAGCAATTATCACAGCCCTCAGCAATTTTGATATAAGCATAATGTCTAGGAGTAGAGCGCACTCTGGTTAATTCATCACTATAAATAAACTCGGTCTTTCCTTGCGTGACATAATTATACCGCTCACCCTCTGTCTGGGAAACAATTTCCTCAATACTCTCAATATCCCCCGTACCAAGAATTGCATCAAGTTCCGGGATCTCACCAAGCAATTCATCTCCATACCGTTGAGCTAAACAACCTGCTGCTATTAGAGTGCGGCAATTGCCGTTTTTCTTGAACTCGGCCATTTCTAAAATTGTATCAATCGACTCTTCCTTAGCATCACTAATAAAAGTACAGGTATTTACTACTATAACATTCGCATCAGCCGGGTCATCTACTAAAAGATAATTATTTCTCAAAATACCCGCCATGATTTCACTGTCTACTTGGTTCTTTGGACAACCAAGTGTTACCACAGCAATTTTCTTAACCAATTGTGCACCTCGTATGTTGTATATGAAGTATTTCTTCCTAGACTAGTATAAACCAACTTCGTACTTAGTGCAAAAGTTTATAGTGTGAAATAATTATTCAACACTCGACACCTCGTGTGTCAGCGCCTTAGTTGCAGTTGTTCAACCTTAAAGATATGTAAATAAAAACTGATATGTTAATAAAACTAGCAGCGTTGAATCAACACTGCTAATATAGATGTGTGTTCTTTAAATTTCTTTCTAATTGTTAGCTATAGAATATTAATCTAGTACTAATTTAAAAGTGAGGCATTAATATGACTGAAACCAAACTTGAACCAATTGACTATTGTGGTTGTGGGGACATAGGCTATTTAGCTGCAAAAACCTTGCCGATCGACTTAGAGCACGGAGTAGGGCAAATACTCAACGTACCAATCTATACTTGTCAGGCTCGTGAATGTGCGGAATATACAATTCCTGAATCAGTGTCTAAACGTTTAGATGAATTGGCAGAAAAAATGGAGGCAACAAAGTCACTCGAGCTTAAGTTTACTTGGGGATCAGGCCAAGACAATAAACCCCAAAATCCTGAAACAAACGAATTAAATCCACTACTTCTGTCATTTACTTTAAAGTTTTTAAACCGCAACTATGAGGATGCTGAAGTAGTCAACGTAATTCCAGGCTCAGTAATTATCTTAAGAAGCATTCCCGACCCTTCCGAGTACTTCCTGCTGCAGTTCGAATATGTTCGTGCTGGTGGAGCTTGGTTTTCTTTTTCTAAATTTTATTATGATGATGAATTAAGTTCTGAGATGGATACATTAGTCGACCAACTCGAAATGATTCAAACAAAAGAGCTGGCTCTGCTTTTACTGGACGAGATTGAAGAAGTTTTGGTTGACGAATTTGGGGAAATTCTGAACTGAAATCCACCCTTCTTCAAACTTTCGCACCTCGTTTTTTTTGACCTGTTCTCCGTTTATTTTCAATCTTCTTTTCGACACTTACTTTTGTCTGAATTGTCTTCTGATTCTTGACTTGTTTGGATCTACCAGTAGCCACCTTATTTCCACTCTCATTTCTCTGTTTTGCAAGTTTCTTTTGCTCCTTATACTTTTTAGGCTTAATGAGGCTCTTTGGTCCAAATCCTATTAAGTCCTCCCGATGAGCAATACGGAGTGCTTCTTCTACCAGATCATAATTTTTAGGATTCCTGTACTGTATTAAAGCTCTCTGCATGGCTTTTTCGTGCATGGAACGTGGCACGTAAACTTTCTCCATGGTTCTGGGGTCTAATCCTGTGTAGTACATGCAGGTAGACAAGGTGCCAGGAGTAGGTATAAAATCCTGAACCTGTTCAGGGTTTACCCCCATGTCCCGAACATATTCAGCAAGCTCTATTGCTTCTCTCAATGTGCTTCCAGGATGTGAGGACATTAGATAAGGTACAATAAATTGCTTCTTACCCAACTCCTCATTGGTTTGATAAAACCTTTCCACAAATTGCTCATATACCTTTTTTCCTGGCTTTCCCATCCTTTTTAAGACTGATTCACTGATATGCTCAGGAGCCACCTTTAACTGACCACTTACGTGATGCTCACATATCTCTTTCAAAAAATCATTTTTCTTGTCAGCCAGAACTGCATCATACCTAATCCCGGATCTAATAAATACTTTCTTCAGCTTGGGTAAGCTGCGTAATTTTCGCAATAAAGTAAGGTACTCTTCGTGATCGACATCTAACTGATCACAGGGGCCGGGAAATAGACATTGTCTGTTAGGGCAAGCTCCCCGTTTTAGCTGGCCTTCACAGGCTGGACGTCTAAAATTGGCGGTCGGACCTCCCACATCGTGAATATAACCTTTAAAACGGGGGCTCCAGGTCAATCGTTCAGCTTCACGGATTATGGATTCCTGACTTCTACTTTGGATAATTCTTCCCTGATGAAAAGTAAGGGCGCAAAAAGAACAAGCTCCATAACACCCACGCGAACTGACAATGCTGAATTCAATCTCTTCAATTGCCGGTACTCCGCCTTCTTCTTCATAAACAGGGTGGTACGAGCCTACGTAGGGCAAGGAGTAGATGCTATCCATTTCAGCTTGAGTAAGTGGAAACGGAGGTGGGTTTTGCATAACCCCTTCTCTAGCATGTCCCTGATACATAGGTTTTCCGTGAAATGGGTCTTGCTGATTATATTGGTGCCAAAAGGCTTCCGCATAACTTCGTTTATCTATTAATACTTCCTGAAAATCCGGCAACATTATGACATTATCCGGTAATGAGTTTCCTATTTCGTTACTTTTTAAAGGTACCATAGTACCTCGAATATCTCTTATAGCCTCAAGCCCCAAACCTTTGGCCAGTCTCTCTGCTAACTCTAAAATAGGTTTCTCGCCCATACCATATACCAATATATCAGCCTGACTGTCGAGAAGGATAGAACGTTTTACCTTATCACCCCAAAAATCATAATGTGCAAACCGCCGAAGGGAAGCTTCAATACCTCCTATAATTATCGGTACACCTGGTAGAGCTTCACGAACCTTATTTGCATAAACAACTGTTGCATGATCCGGGCGTCTACCAGTCTTACCCCCTGGGGAATAAGCATCTTTCACTCGTCTCTTTTTAGCTGCTGTATAATGATTAACCATAGAGTCCAGATTACCGCCAGAAACTAGACAAGCTAGACGTGGTTTGCCTAGTATACGAAAGGACTCAATCCTCTTCCAGTCAGGTTGAGATATTATTCCTACTTTGTAGCCGGATTTTTCAAGTAGTCTCGATATTATAGCTATTCCAAAACTTGGATGATCGACGTAAGCATCACCAGTAATCAGAAGAAAATCTAGTTCCTTCCAACCACACTCCTGCATATCTTGATAACTGATCGGTAAAAATTTTAGATTACGCACACCTTCCACCTCGGTTTCATATTTCCCCAGTCCGCAACAAATTAAACTCCCACAATTGGTGGGAGTTTTCGTTATTTATCGGTAGTTTGTAAACTGCAGATCTATCCCAAAATCCTGTTGGCGGAGTAGAGCTATTACCGCTTGAAGGTCATCTTTATCCTTCCCTGTTACCCTCAGTTGATCACCTTGGATAGACGCATTTACTTTGATTTTACTATCTTTAATTACCTTATTGATTTGTTTTGCTTTGTCCTGAGATATCCCTTGAACTAACTTTACTTCCTGACGAACAGTATCACCCGCCGCAGGGAGGATCTTACCATATTCGAGTGCTTTAAGTGACACATTTCTCTTGACTAATTTACCTTCTAAAATATCCACAACGTTCTTTAGCTTAAAATCATCATCAGAAACCAGAGTAATCTTCTCTTGTTCAAGAGTAATTGATGACTTGCTATTTTTAAAATCAAACCTTTGCTCAATTTCCTTTTGAGCTTGATGAACTGCATTGGTTACTTCTTGCAAATCAATCGTTGAAACAATATCAAATGATGAATCTTTTGCCAATACTCGTCTCTCCTTTTAATAATTATTTAACAAAATAACTCATGATGTCTAAAATTAAAGTGATTCAAGGCTTTCCTTTGTTAAGGTATAACCCCTAATAACCTGACCTGATGAGCCAAGACTAGGAACCGCTTTTCCATTTAACGTAATAGTCAAACCGCCAGCATTACCGATAGTTACGAACTCTATCTTTTCCTTAGCTTTAATCTCTTTAGTCGTCCCTGAAGAATAAGTTCCTTCCAGTACTTGCTGCCCATCAGATTTAACTACTAACCAACAGGGTTGAGAAAATATTAATTGAGCAGTCAAACCATCGGCTTCAACCGGTGCAGCAACAACATTAGCCGGGTTGTTTTGAATAGGTTGGGTTGCCTGATTGTTCGTTGCAGGCTCTTTGGCAGGCTCTTTTGCAGCCTCCTCCTTTGGTTCTGTCGGCAAAGGTGCTGGGGAATAATTTGTTACCATTGGTTTTTCTTGTCCGCTAAAATGCGCCACTCCTATCACTATAGTTAAAGCCAACACTCCCATAAGTGTAGCTATAGTTGGTCTAAGCCACAAAGGTCTACTTTTTATTGGCTTAAGTGGTGCCTCAATAGTAGGTGCTGCCTCCGGAATTACCGAAGATCTATACATCTCCAGTATTTCTTCAGGGTTTAACCCCAGGTGTTTCGAATATGTTCTTAGAAAACCTTTGATATAGGCAACTCCAGGGAGGATTGCATAATTTTCTTCTTCCATGGCCTGTAAATAGCGAACACGTATCTTGGTAATCTCTTCTGCATATTGCAGACTCCACCCTTTGCCTTCCCTGGCCTCATGAAGCATTTTCCCTTCCCCTGCCATTTTGAAGCCCTCCTTTTAGCCAAGTTCTAACTTGCATCAAACGAAGAAAAACTTATATTTATTTGAGCTAAAGAAATTACATCGTCAATCTTATTTCGCATTTCTATAAACAATCCATTTTTGGTTTGCTTATAGATAAGCTGCCATAGCTGCTTCGGTTTTTA
>JAJZSC010000156.1 GCA_021849995.1 Bacillota bacterium
GCCATTCCGAAAATCAAACGTCATATCAGCTTCATGCAAAAAATATTGGGCAAAGTATTCTTTAATCAGATACCCTTTGTACCCGCAGCAAATGATGAATTCATGAAAACCGTAATGGGAGTATATTTTCATAATGTGCCAGAGAATAGGCTTCTCTCCGATTTCCACCAGGGGTTTAGGCCTTAAGTGGGATTCTTCACTAAGGCGTGTTCCAAAGCCACCCGCCAGGATGACGACTTTCATGTTTGTGCCTCCTCGATTTCTTATCAACTCTGAAAATAATCCGTTTTCTTAATTCACTTCATTATATTTTGCATATGTATAAAAGTGACAGAATACGGCGAATGGAGGTAGTCCTATGGCAATCGCTGGGCTCAGAGTGAAGCCGCTGAGGGAGATTATTGATGAGCGGGGCAGGATTATGCATATGTTAAGGGAAGATGATGAGGGGTTTGAACGATTTGGGGAAATTTACTTTTCCACTGTATTTCCCGGAGTGATAAAAGGCTGGCATTTGCATCAGAAAATGGTGCTGAACTATGCAGTGCTTGTCGGATTGATTAAGCTGGTGCTTTACGACGCCCGCCCGCAATCCTCAACTTATGGAGAGTTAATGGAACTTTTTATCGGGGAGGGGAATTATTGTCTGGTGACAATTCCTCCCGGTATATGGAACGGGTTTAAGGGAGTGGGACTTAAAGAGGCTGTCGTAGCAAATTGTGCGACAATCCCGCATGACCCTGAGGAGATTGTCAGGCTTGATCCATTTCACCCTTCGATTCCCTATGATTGGGGGTTAAAGCACCGATGAAAGTGGCTGTACTTGGTGCTTCCGGCTTTGTAGGGAGTTACGTGCTGCAAATTCTTCGTCGTTCCCAGGTGGAAAGTGTGGGGACATTTTTTCAACATTCCGGAGCAGGGCTTGTCCGGCTGGATTGCGGGGATTACGGAGCCATGGAAAGCTTTGTTAGGGAAGGGAAGTATGACAGTATTATTGTCTTAGCGTCCCAACCCAATGTAGAATGGTGTGAAAGCCATCCCGACGAAAGCTATGCGCGTAATACTCTTCCGATCAGCCATCTAGCGAAAATTCTGACTAAGGTCAATTCTTCCGGAAACCCGAACGTGATTTTTGTCTCATCTGACTATGTTTTTGATGGGTTCAATGGGCCCTACACGGAAGAAGACCGGCCAAATCCTCTAAGTGTTTACGGCAGGCACAAACTTGAAGCGGAAAAAATTACTCTGGCCTTAGAAGGAACTGTAGTACGGATTACTGTTGTCTATGGGCTGGAAAAAAATCAGAAGAATTTTGCGGAAAGGTTAATAAGGGAAGCTAAACAAAAGCGCAAGGTTATGGTTCCAGTTGACCAAATCGGTTCCCCGACTTATGTGGAGGATGTTGCCAGGGCTTTGGCGGAGGTGGCTGCGCGGCAACTGCGCGGTATTTACCACGTGGCAGGGCCGGACTGTATTTCACGCTATGAACTTGCTCTCCGTATAGCTGAAGTTATGCAGCTTGATCCGGCGTATATCGTGCCGGTTCAGACTGCGGAGCTTGGGCAAAAGGCCAAACGGCCATTAAGAGCGGGTATGCTCAGCGGAAAATTTGAAAGTACAGTTGGGTGGAAATTACAAGGAATTGAGCAGGGGCTTTCCAAAATGCAGGAGCAAATATCTAAGACTCAATCGGCGGGATTCGGGATTAAAGTTACTGGATTAACGTCTGAGTAGAAACGGACATATAGTGTAGGATGAGAAGGATCAGGAAAGAGGGATTAGAGTGCCAAAAGTCAGTGTCTTAGTTCCTACCTATAACCGGGAAAAGTTTTTAAAACTTGCTTTAGAAAGTCTGGCCCAACAAACAAGCAAGGATTTTGAAGTTGTGGTTCTGGATAATGCTTCTGTAGATGAGACGTCAGCTTGTGTGGAATCTTTTGCAGACCGGTTGCCCAATTTGCGTTATGTTCGCCAGTCAGCTAATCTTGGTCCGATTCTCAACATTGCAGCCGGGCTGGATTTTGCCGAGGGGGAATACATTAAGTTCTTGTTCGATGATGATCTTTTGGAGCCTGATTGCATCAGGATAATGGCTAAGTGCCTGGACGATTATCCGGAAGCTGCCCTAGTGACTTCTAAACGGACCCCGATTGACGAAAACGGCAACTCATTGCCAGATATTCTGCCGACTCGCCGGGCAACAGCTTATGATGCACTCTTGACCGGTCGTGAATTGATAGAGGGAGTTCTGAACCTACGCTTAAACTTTATCGGGGAGCCTTCTACGGTCATGTTCCGCAAAAGCCTGGTTAAGGAGCCGTTCGGGACTTTTTCCGGGCTTAACTTTCGAGTGAATGCCGATATCGCCCTCTGGTTTCAGCTTTTAACACAAGGGGATGCTGTTTATTTAGTTAACCCCCTAAGTTGTTTCCGGCTACATCCGGGACAGGATCAACGCCAACAGGACAGTGAGATCATCGGCTCTCTGGAATGGGTAGAATTAGTTCGGGCAATGAGAGGGCAAGGTTATGTACAAGATGAGGTGGCTTACAAAAATGTTTTAAGCCAAAATCTTCCCCATCTCCTAAGGTTGCTATCTTGCTTGACGGCTGGACAGGGGCGTTGGCGGACTCCCTTATTGAACGAAATCCGCTGGGTAAAAGAGGAAGTGCAAAGATCGGCGGCCAGGCAAGTTGCCAAAAGAGTAATTGTTGCCAGCGATCAGGGTTCAACCGTCATAGGCCCGGAGAGAATGGAGGTACAACTTCCGCGTGTTTTATTAATTTATCCAGGTCTTGTGGAAGGATTCAATTCCTACAATAACGGTTCGAATTGGTTTAATCATGGGGTAGGAATGATTAGCGCTGTTTTGAAAAAGGCGGGGTACCCTGTCTCTTATTTGGACTGTCGTAAACTAAAAGATTGGGAAGAAGCTCAAGCTGCAATTAAGGTGACGGATTTTGAACTGGCGCTCATTTCCGTGGCAACAGTCGATTTTGATCCCGCTCAGCGGTTGGCGCAAATCATTAAAGAAAAAGACCCCGGTCTCAAAGTGATGGTGGGCGGTCCTCACCCGACGCTCATGACAGAGGAAACAGCGGAAGTAGAGTACTTTGACTATGTGTTCACCCATGAAGCAGAATTGACTTTGCCTCAAGTCCTGAAGGAGCTAGATAAGTCCCCGCGCATCATTCGAGGAGAAATTCCGTCTGATTTGGACCAGCTGCCTTATGTAGACCGGTCGTTGGCTCCGCACGGAGAGACGACCTGGTTTCCGGAATTTCCCCTACCCTATTTCAGTATCACTGCCTCACGGGGTTGTTTGTATCGCTGCACTTTTTGCCAGCCGGCCGAGCGGGAAATATTCGGAAACAGGGTAAGGAAACGCAGTGTTGACAATATTTTGGACGAACTGGAGTATTTGGCAAGGGAATATGGGATGCGCTCTTTTATGATTCACGATGATTTGTTTACCCAGTATTATTCCTGGGTAGAGGAGTTCTGCCGCAAGAAACAAGAAAGGGGTCTCACTCAACCTTTTGCCTGCCAAACTCGGGCTTCGATCATCTGCAAACGACCCGATTTGCTAAAAAAGCTAATGGATGTTGGCTTGAAATTAGTCTACATCGGATTCGAGAGCGGCAGTGACAGGATGCTTCAATTTATCAAGAAAGATACTACTGTGCGCGAAAACTTGGAGGCAGGCAGGATCTGCCGGGAGCTAGGGATCCGGATTTTTGCCAATTATATGTTTGGTTTGCCCACTGAGACTGAGGAAGAAATGAGAGAAACCACTCTCATGATTCAGGCCATCAAACCATATTACTACAGCCCGGCTGTTTTTACCCCGGCCCCGGGAAGCGAACTTTATATGTATTGTAAGGAACATGACCTGATTCTCATTAACTCTTCCGAAGGATACAGGAGAGACGCCAACAGCGGACCAAAGATCAAAGGTGTAGATTATGCCTATGTCGCCAAGATGGTGGCCTTATCCAAGTCAAACCCGGATAGTCAAAGTTCAAGTCCAAGAGTCTCCTTGATTATCCCTGCCTATAATAATTTACACTTAACCATTCAATGTCTTGAAGCAGTATTTCAAACCCTTCCGGCTTCCAAGATTGAAACGGAGATTATTGTTGTTAATAATGCCTCCACAGATGGAACTAAGGAGTACCTTGAAGGCTTGATTCCGAAAATAAATGTAGTTAACATTCCTTCTAATTCAGCTTTTTCAGGAGCCTGTAACAAGGGGGCTGAAATCGCCAAAGGAGAGTACCTGGTATTTTTAAGCAATGATACGATTGTGACCGGCAATTGGCTGGCAGAAATCCTTAAGCCCTTGCTTCGGGATAAATCAATAGGCATGGTAGGCTGCAAATTGATTTATCCCAATGAGACGATTCAGCATGCCGGAGTCGGCTATACGAATGTTCACGGCTGGCTTGAGCCTGTTCATGTGTACCGTGGTTATCCGCGTTATGCTCCGGAAGTGATGAATTCCAAGGAAATGCAAGCAGTGACAGGTGCCTGTTTTGCCATCAGGCGCGAATTGTATTTGGAAATAGGAAGGCTGGATCAAGGATATATCAACGGCTTGGAAGATATTGACTTGTGCCTTAAAGTTAAAGCTGCCGGATTCAAAGTATACTATGAGCCGAAGGCGGAGGTCTTTCACTTGGAAGCCCAAACGCCGGGGCGTTTTGAGCATGCTTTGGAAAATATTGCCCGTTTTCGAGAGAAATGGGAGGATAAAGGAATTATCCAGATTGATACAGAGTCAGCTGAAGGAGTATATGTTTGGAAGTGAGATCTGCCGAAATGGTACCCATATTTGTTATCATCGTTAATTAAATACCAGAGCTTGTCTTACAAAAGAACACTTTTTTCAACATTTATTCGCACGAAATATTATTAATTATTTCGTGCGAATTTGCTATAATAATATCAAAGAGAAAATATGCAGTATTTTGAACAAGGAGGCGTTTAAATGATTATCTCCGCAACTGAATTCAAAACAAATATCGGGAAGTATCTAACACTCGCTGCTGAGGAGGAAATCATCATCACTAAGAATGGAAAGAGAATAGCAAAACTTACCCAAGCAAGCGAGGATAAGGTTGAAGTAGCGAAATCATTGTTTCGTATTCTCCCGTGCGATGCTTCTTTGGAACAGGCAAGAGAGGAGCGGTTAAACAAACATGAACGTATTGATTGATACTAATGTTATCCTTGATGCTGTAATTGGCCGTACTCCTCACCATGTTTCTGCCGAAAAACTTTTTCTGCTTGTTGCTGAGGATAAGTTAAGTGCATCCATAACTGCAAATTCTGTAACCGACATTTATTATTTACTTCACAAGCATCTCCATGATGCGTATCAGGCAAAGCAAGTGCTCTTTAAGCTTTTCAGCTTATTTGAAGTTCTCGATGTAACCGGAAGCGGCTGCGAGAAAGCACTTAGTATGCCTATGAATGATTATGAAGATGCCTTATTAGCAACTTGTGCCAGACGGAGAAAACTTGACCTAATAATTACCCGCAACCTAAAAGACTTTGCTGAGTCCCCAGTTAGAGCGATTGCTCCCGATGACTTCCTTGCTAATTATTTTTAATAAAGATATGAAAGAAATCCCTTGCCTATTTTGCATACCAAAGCGTAGGTGGGGGATTTATTTTATATTCTTCGGAAAATTTTGAATGGCAAAAAGAACCCATTGGCTAAAAATTGCACTACTTCAATAGTTTGAGGTAGTTTTTCATTCTTGACTTTAGATATTAGAAGCAATAGGTTCACATGCCAGATTAATTAGATCTGATTTTATCCTCGATTAAGATAGTCTTTTAAGGCTTCCCGCCATGGGCGCAGGTCTGGCAAGGCGTGTAATCTGATGGCCCGGTGTTCTAAGACTGAATAAGCGGGACGCGCTGCCGGTCGGGGAAACTCCGCTGTGGTACAGGGTTGTACGGAGACTAGCAGGCCTGATTCTTCAAAAATGGCCGTGGAGAATTCATACCACGAACACTGCCCTGAATTCGCAGCGTGAAAGATGCCATAGTGGTCGGTTTCCATCAAGACCTGGATGAAACGGGCTAAATCAACGGTATATGTCGGGGAACCCACCTGATCAGTGACGACAGCAAGCTTGCTGTGTTCCTGGGCTAAAGTCAACATGGTTTTGACAAAGTTTGAGCCATGACGGCCGTAAAGCCAAGAGGTTCGCACTATAAAATACCGCGTAGAGATAGATTGAACGAATTTCTCTCCTTCCAGCTTGGACTTGCCGTAAATATTCAGCGGGTTGGCAATGTCCGATTCCTGATAGGGGCTACCTTTTTTACCGTCAAAGATATAATCCGTACTTAGATAAACCAGCTTCGCCTGCAGTTGTTCAACGGCTTTGGCCAGGTGGCGGATAGCTGTCGCATTGACCGCATATGCTTTGTCCGGTTCAGTTTCGGCCCGGTCCACATTGGTATAGGCGGCGGTGTGGATCACGATATCCGGCCTTATTGTTTGCAGGGCCTTTTCTACCTCTTCCCGGTTGGTGATGTCAAGTTCATGGCGAACTAAGGGAAATACCTGGTAGCGCTCCGGTTCCTGTCGCAGAAGAAGGATTAGATCCGTGCCTAATTGCCCTCCGGCTCCGGTAATCAAGACTTTCATTCCGTATACACCTGCCCATACTCTCGGTTACTGGATTGGTTGCCGGAACGACTCTTAGTGGAGTGCCTGTATTCTCCGCTAATAATTCGTTGCCACCAGGCTTGATGCTCGACATACCAACGGACAGTTTCTTCAAGCCCGGTTTCAAATTGATGCTGCGGGAGCCAGCCTAAGTGCGTTTGTAGTTTTGCAGCGTCTATAGCGTAGCGGCGGTCATGCCCCAAGCGATCCGGCACAAAGCGAATCAGGCTTTCCGGTTTATTTAAGATAGCTAAGACCTGTTTAATGATCTCTAAATTGGTCTGTTCATTCTGACCGCCGACATTGTATATTTCACCGGAGATTCCTTGGTGCAGGATGAGGTCGAGCGCTGTGCAATGATCTTTAACATGCAGCCAGTCCCGGATGTTCAAGCCATCTCCGTAAATGGGGAGTTCTTTATCAGCCAAGGCACGAGTAACCATTAAGGGGATGAGTTTTTCTGGGAATTGGTAGGGTCCGTAATTATTAGAGCAACGCGTAATGTTGACTGGAAGATCGTAAGTTCGGTGGTAAGCACGGACCAGGAGGTCTGCGGCGGCTTTGCTGGCTGCGTATGGGCTGTTGGGTGCTAGGGGTGTGT
>JAJZSC010000157.1 GCA_021849995.1 Bacillota bacterium
CTTCAGTCTATAAGCAATTTGAAAATGATTTTGGCAAAGATCTGATTGACAAGATCATTAACACTAAGTAAAAAGGATTCATCAGCCATTGTATTAAAGAAAACTAGGCTTGCGACAAGCCTAAGAAAAAACAAAGACCAGGTTCCTCTTCCTAACAAGGATGAGATACCTGGTCTAAGCTTGTATATTTGAAATATACATTTCAGGGTGCATAAGTAATCTGTACCATATCATCTACAGAAAAAGCATGGCTTACAGCATGCATGCCATCACGTAAAGTCGTGTCAAATATTCTTATTTTTTTCATACTCTGTCACTTCCTTGTTCAATTAAATATTGAGCATAGATGTCACCTACATAAGCTGCAGCAGAATTAATAATGTCGAGATTAACATTTTTTTCTTGGAGCAGGTTTCCCATATTCACTACAGGAACAACATAAGGCCCAACAGCAGCAGGAGTAAGATCGATGGCTATTTTATTAGCCTTACGATAAAGTGGAGCATTGGCGAGATGACCTTTGGCACTTGTTGCCTCAAAGATGATTTTAATTTCCTCATCTTCCAATATCTCATCAATACCTTTATTAGTTGTCTTGATACCTTTTGCAGCGGCTCTCTTCAGACCTTCGGAGTCAGGGTAGATTCCAACCATATAGTCTAGCTGCATGAATTTACTGCGGTTAAGAATCTTGTACATTAAATCTGTACCGATATTACCTGGACCAACAATTGCTACTTTAATTTTGTTACCCATTGCAGTCACCTCGAAATTTATTTTTGGGGGGTAGGGTGTTGACCTACCAAACTTAGCTACTTTATTTTCTGCGATGCTAAATTTTCAAGTGCTTATACTCTAGAAGGCGTATAAGCATCACCCCTTTTTATTGTTAATCTCCGGGTCAATCATTAATAGCTCACATCTTAGAACTCTTGCCCGCCCTCTCCTTACTGAATTAGCCAATCAAACGTCAGAAACCGTTCATCTCAGTATTTTAAGTGGATATGAGGTTTTTTATCTATGGTGGTAAAAGATCTTCGGAAACAAGAGAGCGTGCCCCAATTGTAAGGCACGCTTTTGAAAAATTAAAATCCCTTTTATTCTTCTGCATTTTAGAGCTTGATATAGCCTGCTACAACGAAGAGGACACAAACAATTGCTGATAGCCAGAGGATAAATGTTCCAACGGGCCCTAAGGCAATTTCAGGTGCTGCTTGTTTAACCTTATGATTTATATAGAGAGAAATCAATGAGATAATGGGAAGAGATAAGGAAAGCAGCATTCCGCCTATGACAACAAGTTGGGCAGGACTTGGGAAGACATAATAAAGGATGAACATTATCACTGGGCCGACAATAAGAAATACTCGGCGCCAGAACAGTATTTGGGTTGTTGAGGAGGCCTTAAGCAATTTCATTTTAATAAAGCCGTCTCCGACAACACGGGATATTCCAGCGGTATTAACTACATAGGTTGAGTAGAGTACTACAAAGGCGGCAAGCATGAAGAGCTTGTTGGACCAAGTGCCGAGTGTCTTAGTATACATGTTAGCTAGCTGATCAACGAGTTGGAAACCACCCGGAGTGATATTCATTCTATTTAGGACCGCAGCACCGATAACATAAAAGGCGATAGTCACTAAAGTATAGGTTATAGCCGCTAGGCCCAGGTCGATGCGCATAATGCGTACCCAACCCTTCATACGCTCTTCCCAGCCAGGTGAACCTTTAGGTCCTGTCCAGGCTGCATAGCCTTTACCTTTAGCCCAATAAGTGTACTGGATAATTTCATTGGCAGAGAGCCCTGTCATTCCAAAAACGGAAAGTGCCACTGCAACTCCGGCTGCAGGGAACTTAAAGGATAGACCTGAGGCAATATCAGCACCGGTTACAGGATAAGGAGTAAACTGTAAGCCTATAAAAGCTAAAAAGGTTGTAATAAGGGAAAAACCAACTACCATGGTTACAACTATTTTCTCAAGATCTCCATAAATACCCCTGTATAATAGAATTATTCCTATTGCTCCAGCGACAACACCGAAAATGTTGGCATTTCCGCCCCCAAACAACCCTTTAAGGGCTAGACCCTGTGAACCAAATATTCCAGCCATAACAACCAATAATGAGATCATAAGAAGGATTGACCACCATACGGCCCAGGATACGATGATTTTAGGCCCAGGCACTTCATCTAACATCTCGTGCAGTCCTTTACCTGTTGCAATGATATAGCGACCTACGACTTCCTGAATCATTACCTTAGCCAAGCAACTTATGATAATAGCCCAAAGCATAATAAACCCGACTTTTGCACCAAGTAAGGTAGTAGCAATAAGCTCACCTGAACCGACTATCGCACCAGCTAGAATAAAGGTAGGGCCCAAGGCACGCAAGGTTTCCCCAAAAGCACGCGGGGGTTCTTTGATATCTTCGGGCAAAAGTTCTGTTCGTATCTCAACTTCTATATCCTTTAGTATTTTTTCGTTTGCTTTCGTTACTAAGTTACCTGCTTCATCCAACTCAAGTTTTGGCATTTAGGCTTCACTCCTTTTATCAGGATTTAATTTGATTATCGTTAACTAAAGGAAACTCATGCCACTTTGTAGCATCATCAGAGAATGAAAACCTTGATAATTCTGGGTTGGACTGCAAAATGCATTAAATCAGGGTGAACATTAAGAAGAAAAGAATGTTCTTTTGATTTTTCACCTCCAATCATAATCCTTACTGAAGTAACTAAGTAATTTAGTGACTGAAAACTACCACCCCCTTTGAAGCCTACCATTTACTCACCAGATTTCCTGAACTATCAAAGGATAATCCTTCTGGTTGTCCTAGGAGTTGAAGACCTGGGTTATCTTGAACTTCAGGCAAATACACCTCAGAGACATAGACCTCTGTAAGTGCCAGAGTATCCTGAATCCAAATCACTTTAGCTTGTTCAGGCGGCACGAGGCCAATAGTTTTTAGAGCTGTATCTAGGGCTTCATGATCATTTTCACAAGTGATTGGTATTCTGGCTTTTTCAGGAACTAAGCCGGTAAGTGAATTGGTATAGGTAACTTTGTAATTTATTTTTTCTGTTAAGCGTTTAGTGGTGAAATCCGCCATGCCAATTCCAATGGCATTTCCGTCAGTTTCCTCTGTGAGATCTCTAACAAATATTCGTGTAATCTTGGGCCACTCAGGGTCTTTTGTGTAAATGTTCATGATTCTGCCTATTACATTGGTATCCATTCCTGTCCCGCTGATGTTTTTACCGATTCTATCAACTATCAAAATATCTAACTCTTGAAATGGCAATTTAGCCATTAGTTCTTTAGCTCTTATAAGCAGGGCTTCTTCCTGGGACTCAATTTCATGTGGCAGCATGGCAGTAATGATGGCTGTTTGGTCATTGGCATTTTCAACAACCCCTAGACCAAAAGCTACAGGGCAAGCGCGAATTACAGAACGCCCAACGGTACGAATCATTCTTGATCCTCCAAGTTTTACGGCTGCCTGGTGATAATATGTAGCTCCACGATGTTTTCCCAGACCAATAGTCATGATTTTTAAAAGACCGCTTTCCACTTCACCGCGAAAATCGGTATGAGGTTTAATCCGGTTAAATGCCACAATGTGATCAGCGCCGAGAGCATTTTGATCAACAAAGACACTTAATCCATCTTCTGTTTTCGTAACCTCGGTTACATCCATGCAAGATTTAATCGGAACTCCCATTGAAGCTTCGGTAATTCCATAATGTTCCAGAACCTTGAGCTGTCCTTCTGCAGTTGCCCCTCCATGACTTCCCATTGCTGGTACTAAAAAAACGCGACAACCAAAATTTTTAAGTTCACTTGCAAGAGCAAATACGATCTTAGCCAGATTGGCTATACCTCTGCTTCCAACCGTTATTGCAACACTATCTCCTGGACAAACCTTAGTCCCAGGGAGAATCCTCCTTACCTCTGAACGAACCTCAGCATCGATGTCAACTATTTGAGGATGATTAAAGTGTTGTTTAACACGAACCATCCTAGGAAATACAGTTTCATGCAATTTGATTACCCCCCGTGCGAAATTTCTTAGTTTTACTCACTTAAGGATATGTAGGGTTTGGCTAAGTTAGGCCAAATTACCCAATAATTTATTCAATTATAAATTAAATAAGGATCTGAAACGTGTTGGAATTTGGAGTTCGTTATTGGAATAATGAGAAAAAGAATGCAAACTAGTGATATTTAATGTGCTTTTTTGGCGAATTATTGGAAAAATTCGAAGAAAATTTAGAGTGTAGTTCGAAGGCTAAGGTCTGACTTGCTACAATAAAAACTATTTGCAGTTATTAGTAGCTGTATTTCTAATAGGTCTAATTTAGAATGAAAAATAAATGCCAAACCCTTGCCTAAAAGATATTATTTTAATAGTTACAAGTTTTTCGGTTAGGATTTATGGAGAGAGTAGAAGGAAAGTAGCAAAAAAGATTGAAACTATAGTAATGGAATTAGGTGAAGTTCTTTCTGAATCAATTAGAATTCAATATTTGAAAGGAAGTGAAAGACCTGGTTTTAGAAACCAGGGAGAATTCTTATGATTACGGTATTTGAACGTCCTCAATCTCTAACTGATGCACATACTCATTACTGTCCTGGCTGCACACATGGACTTATACATAGACTAGTGGCAGAAGTAATCGATGAACTTGGAGTAAGAGAAGATACAATAGGGGTTGCGTCGGTCGGATGCTCAGTATTGGCATACGAATACTTTAATTTGGATATGCAAGAGGCTTCCCATGGCAGGGCCCCAGCTGTAGCTACTGGTATCAAGAGAGTGCACCAGGATAAAGTAGTTTTTACTTATCAGGGAGACGGTGATCTGGCAGCAATCGGTACTGCAGAAATAATCCATGCAGCGGCCCGTGGAGAGAAAATCACAACAATATTTGTAAATAATGCGATCTATGGGATGACTGGCGGCCAAATGGCACCAACTACTCTAATAGGACAGGAAGCAACGACTTCTCCGAGCGGTAGAAATTCAACATCACAAGGGCATCCTGTTAAAATGACGGAAATTTTGGCGACTATGGATGGAACAGCTTATGTTGCCAGAGTTTCAGTCCATAATCCGCGGGAAGTTGCCAAAGCCAAAAAGGCTATTAGAACCGCCTTTGATATGCAGTTAGCAGGGAAAGGGTTTAGCTTGGTTGAGGTTCTTTCCACTTGCCCTACTAACTGGGGATTAACTCCGTTAGAAGCCTTAAAATGGCTAGAAGATAATATGATTCCTTATTACCAGCTTGGTATAAAGAAAATAAACGCGTAATTTTAAAGGCACCGGGATAATCCCGATGCCTACGGTAGCCAAATATAAAGATCTACTAGAGTACTAATTTAGCTCTAGTTTTTTTGTTTTCAGTGCTTAGAACTGTTATGTTAATTATTTCCAATACCTGGTCTAGTCTCGAGAGGAATCCCATAAGGATAGTCTAAAGGGAGACTCTCCAAAGGAGTACGAGAGGTGATTGGGAATGGAAATGATTGAAAAAGCTCGTGAGATTGCCAGGAATGCTCATCTTGGTCAAAAGAGAAAAGGGACAGGTGTTCCCTATATTACTCATCCGATGGAAGTAGGGGACATTCTTCAGTCAGTTGGGTGTTCACCTGAAGTGATTGCAGCAGGGCTTTTGCATGACACAATTGAAGATACAAATCTGACCCTGGCAGATATCGAAAGGGAATTTAACCTAGATGTTGCACGTATAGTAAAAGGTTGTTCAGAGCCTCATAAGTGCTTACCTTGGATGGTTCGAAAAGAATATACTCTTAAACTTCTTAAAACTGCTTCATCCTCAATCCGAATAGTTTCGCTTGCGGATAAGCTTCAAAATATCCGTTCTATAAAAACTGACCTGTTAGAATCTGGTCTGGATCTATGGCAGCGATTTAATGCTGGTAAGGACCTTCAAGCCTGGTATTACTTTAGCCTTTTAGATAGCTTGAAACCCATGGACTCAGATTTCGCCGGATATGCAGAAACATACCTTGAGTTTCATCTAGTAGTTAAAGAGGTTTTTGATTTAAGTTATAATCCAAGTTACCAAGATAACTGCAATTTAAGGTACATCGAAAATTTCGGTTGTAGGGTCCAAGCTATAAAAATTAATCCTTTAACTTCAGGAGAAGATTTTTTTAAGGATTTTCTTCGTCAATACTTGATCCATCTTGCAAAAGAGAAAAAAGACGCACTCTTGTGGAGATTGGGTGAGGAACCTGGATTAAACAGTGAACAATTAAAGTCAGAGGTTTTATATGAACCAATTTACCCTGTTTCGAGTTTAGCAGAACTATATAAACCTGCCCCAGAACTAGGGAGAAAAGCAAGAGAATCACAAGGTGACTTTAAAAATATTTTTAGAGATATCCCAAAATTATTTAGTAATAAACGCTGTGAGACCTTGGATATCATAGCTGGTTACCGCCCTTATCATTATAATGGCCCCACTTACGGAATTTATATCGATCTGCTAAAGTTCACCATGTTTATTCGTTGGGTAATGGAGAAAGGCGGGTTAGGGATTGATGAAGCAAAAATCTTCGCTCTTGATATGGTCTTAACTCACCAGCGTTTTCATTATCTAGTGGAACTTTATGCGACTATGGCAGAATTATCCTCGGGTAATTTTGAGCTTTATGCAAATTATAAACAATTATACAGCCAAGTTTGGAGTACTGAAGAGTGTATCGAAGAAACAATAGCTAATGATTTCTTGCTCTTGTCTCATCCAAACTGGGAGGTTAAAAAGTTAGAGCTTTTAGCTTATTACTTTGAGCGTCAACTGAACGGGTACCATGAGGCTAATGGTGTAACTTCTGATAATCGGCAGGATTTCTACTTAAGATTGGAGCTGGAGATGTTTCCCAAAAAAACACTGCCCAAGATTAATCAAATACTTGAGATCAATAAGCTTCCAATGGCTCAGCTTTCCCTAAGAAATATTCCAGTCTATTTGGTCGATGATACACGGAGTCAGAATGAGTTTAGATTGGTTAGGCTGTTTTTAGGACTTTCCTAATAGAAATAAATTATTTTCAGATAAAAGGATGCCATTGTATTAAAGTCAACTTTTGGCTTTACAATTATTGCTTCAGATTTTATGTTATAATTAAAATAACTGTAATTGGAAGAATCAATTTGTTTATTGAACGGAGGTTTCAACTGCTTTTCAGCTAAACGTTAAAAGTAGTTAATAATATATAAAACTATCTATAAAAAACTCACGCGTAAGCT